>CAZEIY010000010.1:20320-23390 GCA_964512375.1 uncultured Rickettsiales bacterium
CGCTCGAGGGGGTCCATCAAGAGGCTGGTGTGAACAAGCACCCAGAAGGCCTCGAGGCCTCCGAAGACCGAGCCGAGCAAGAGCGAAGCCCCCGCACCTCGCGCGATGCGAGTCAGCCAAAGTCTCGTCATCAGTCCTCGTCGCCAAATAGCGGGACCGGGTCCTGCGTACGCTGCCGGTACCGCGTGAACAGAAAAGCGAGGTAGTGGGCCGGATAGCGGCGTACGAGACGCTCGACCACTTTGAGCCATCGTGACGCGGTTGCATCCAGATCGGCATCCCCTCCACCGCTGTTGGTCGGCACAATAGAGCGCTCGACCAACAATCTATTGACGCCACTTTCATGGAGAGCAAAGACGGGAAGGATGCCCAGGCTCTGTCGTCGGGCCAGCTCGAAGGGCGTAGAACCTACCGCCACACTACGTCCCAGCAGGGAGCCTCGCGCCCAGCGTGGCCCGCAGCCCTCATCACCCACCGCGACCACCACCGCTCGAGGCTGGCTGGCAAAACGAATCAGATCACGCGCGTAGCCCCGCGACGGAAGGCGAACGAGATCCAGGCCTGGACCAGGTGGTGAGACCACCTCCGAACGACGCGTTGCGGGGCGAAGATCGAGCAGGCCCACCCTGTATCCACGGCGCGCCAGGGCTGGAGCGATGACAGGCCACGCACCGAAGCTCGGGCTGAGAACCATGACGCCACGGCCCTTACTGAGAAGCTCCTCGAGGGGTCGCAAGGAGGACACCTGCAGATAGCGACCCGTGGCGACCGGACCGGCGCAAGCAGCAGCGCGCGCATTCGCAGCCTCCAAGAGCAGCAACAGACGTGCCTCGTCGACAAGGGCCGTCCGTGTGATGGGCAGGGAGTTGCCATCCCAACACCGATGCACCTCATCAACGAGCTCGCCCTCGAGGGCTGCAGGGAGAGGATTACGCAGCAGATATTGACTCGCGAGCCAACGACGACGCTGCGGCGACAGTCCCGCGAGAAGCCGCAGAAAACGACGTGATACGTGAGGGAGCAGGCCCTGGTGGCGCTCCTGCCAGGACAGCGCGGAGGTCAGCTGTCGTCGCCCTGCTCGGCGAGTCCCTGAGCGATGTACTCGAGAGTGTAGACACAACCCACGGGGTAGGCCGCGGTATTGCTCGACTCCGTAATCACATACTCCTCAAACGCGTTATCGAGCAGATCTCCGAAGGCGGCGCGAGCGCGGCCCTCGATCTCGAAGGTGACGGTCCCCTCGCTACGGGCCTCCTGGAAGGAGCCGCCCGAATAGGTGAGCTCGCCATCCTCGAGGGTGCCTGGACCGCCGTCTGGCGAGATCAGGTTGCCCGCCGCAAAGAAGGTGAAGCTGGAATCGGTGTCCCCCTCGTTCTTCCAGTGCAGGTCTACCCGCGAGCTGGAGCTTCCCTCGGGAAAGTGGAGTCGATAGATCTGGGCGTACTCGGTGAAGTTGTTGGCGGAGTCCAGAATTTCCTGAGTGCAGGAGTCGGTGGCGGTCGCGTTGGAGTAGAGCACCCGATAATCGGTGACATCCACACTGGGGACGCTCACGCCATCATCGCAGCCAGTGAGCACGAACAGCAGCAAACAAAGACTCAATGCGACGAGGTTCTTCACGGACGGCTCCCTTGTTGGACGCCTGGGATTGAAGCCCATGAGAGGGAACGAGTCAACACGTGATGGCTGCCGAGAGCAGCGTCCTGATTGGAGTACTGCTATCGTCCGCTACTTGCGATGCCTTTGATCCGACCGCTTAGAGCCCTTCACTACGGCTCCGATCTACACCAGTTCCTCGGAGAGCTCATCACGCCGGCGACGTCCGGTGAGCCGCTGGATAAACGCGAGGTAGGCGAGGTCCATGAGTTCAACATAAGGCGCCTGGTACGCGGTGATTTCGGCCCCCTGGCCAGCGACAAGGAGCCGAGCTTCAGCCACGCAGCAAGACTCCTCCAGAACTGGAAGGAACAGGGAGTCCTCGTCCGAGACGCCCGACCTGCTCTGTATGTGTACGAGCAGGAGTGGGACGGGGTTACCCGACGCGGCATGGTGGCCCTCGTGCGTCTGGATGGGGAGGACAGCGAAGACATACGGCCCCACGAAGCCACCCTTGGCGGATCGAACGATGCGCTCCTGGCGCAGCTTAGGACAACCAGCACTCAGCTATCGATGACGATGTCGATGGTCGAAGACCGCAGCGGCGAGCTATCGCAGTTCCTCGACCGATTCGATCCGGAGTGGCCAGGCCTCGAGACTCTCGATGGCAACGGAATGATCAGCCGTGTATGGCGCGACGAAGATCCTGGCACCCACCTCCAACTGGGCGAGGCTCTGCGCGACGAAATTGCGGTACTCGCCGATGGACATCACCGCCACCAGGCCGCTCGGCAGTACCGTGAGTGGCGTCGCAACACCCCACCCTCGCCTGGTCGGCGACGAGAGCGCCCGTGCGACTACATCATGATGATGCTGGTACCGGAGAGCTCGCCAGGCCTGGTCTGCCAGCCTACCCACCGGGTCTGTGAACGACTCAACAAGGACGCGCTGCGCCTGATTGATGATCTCGAGCAGCTGTTCGAGATCCGCACCGTCGAGAGTGACGAGGAGCTGTTCGGCTTCCTGGATGAACAGGGCGGCAACCGCTTCGCGATGGTCAGGCCGGGGCAGCGCAGCACAATGCTCCTTCGAGACGAAGTACGTGCCCGCCTGGTGGGACTGCCCGAGAGCGTGCGGAGGGTCGATGCCGCTGTGTTGGACGAGCTCGTCCTGAGGCCCATGGACGAGGCGCTTGGCTCGGCTTCGGATTCCCTGGCTGACTCCGGCGCCTCCGGTTCTCCCTGGGCCCACAATCGAAGCTCTGGCGAAGAGGTAGCCCGGCAGGTGCTGGATGGCGACGCGGATCTGGCCATCCTGGTGCGCGCCCCCTCACCCTCGCAGGTCATGCGAGTGGCCATGGCGGGTGAGTTGATGCCACCCAAGTCCACCAACTTCCAGCCCAAGCCGGTCAAGGGTCTCCTGATGAACTCCCTGCACAGCTTCTGAATCCCTGGTCTAGGTTGTGAAGATGAAG
>CAZEIY010000010.1:23400-24465 GCA_964512375.1 uncultured Rickettsiales bacterium
ATCGCAGGCGACAGACATCCGGGCCGTCTTCACAGATATCGACGGAACCTTGACCGACCAGGGCGGACGCATCGCCTCCTCGGTGTTCGCGGCGATGGAGCGAGCGCGACAGGCAGGCGTCGTGGTGGTTCCGATCACCGGACGCCCTGCGGGCTGGTGCGATCTTATCGCCAGGACCTGGCCGATCGACGGCGTCATCGGCGAGAACGGCGGGCTCTACTTTCGCTGCGGTGCGCACGGCGAGTCCATGCTCCGCATCTATGCCCAGGACGAGCAGAGCCGCAGGCTGAATCGAGAACGACTCCAGAAGCTGGGAGAAGACCTCCTTCGACGACATCCAGGCGCAGCCCTCGCCTCGGATCAGGGCTATCGGGAGTTCGACCTTGCTGTTGATTTCTGCGAGGACGTCGCCCCCCTCCCGGACAGCGAAGTCGACGACATCGTCCGCTTTCTCCAGCAGGCTGGATGCACTGTGAAGGTGTCCAACATCCATGTGAATGCCTGGTTTGGTGACTTCGATAAGGCGAGCATGTGCCTTCGCTATGCTCGCGAGCGCTTCGGTTGGGATCTGCGCGGCGCAGACAACACGAAGGTCGCCTTCTTTGGGGACTCGCCTAACGATGCACCACTGTTCGAGCTGTTCGAGCTGGGCATCGGCGTGGCCAATGTCCGACGCATGGCCGATCGGATGAGTGACCTGCCCGCGTTGTGTACCCGGGCCGAAGGAGGCGAAGGCTTTATCGAGGGCATCGACCACATTCTGGCTGCTAGGATTCTCAACACCGACCATCCGCTGGAGTCGTCATGAGCCTGCTCTATCGCCGCCACCTGCTGCTTATCCTCTGTATCCTGTTCAGTGCCCCGTTGGGTGGCTGCGAGCCCGCCGTCGATGGCGACGGCGATGGCTTTACGAGCGATGAGGACTGCGACGACGCCAACCCGGCAATTCACCCCGACTCCACCGAAATCTGCGATGGCAGAGACAATAACTGCGACGGCACCGTCGACGAGGCGGGAGCGTTTGGCTCGAACTTCTTCTACCTGGACAGCGATGGCGACGGCTAT
>CAZEIY010000010.1:24475-25874 GCA_964512375.1 uncultured Rickettsiales bacterium
TCCGCCTGCAGCCCGCCCAGCGGCTACAGCAACCTCGATGGAGACTGCGATGATGGGGTGGCCGCCGTTCATCCGACTGCCGAAGAGCTGTGCAACGGTGAGGACGAAGACTGCAACGAGCTGGCCGACTTCGGCGGCCTGCCGGGCTCAGAGAGCGATGATGACGCCGACGGCGTGAGCGAGTGCGAGGGCGACTGCGACGATGCGGTTGGACACAACTTCCCGGGTAATGAAGAGGTCTGCGACGGCGACGACAACGACTGCAATGGCCTGGCTGACTTCCCCTCCGGAGAAGGCGACGAGGACGGAGACCTCTGGAGCGCCTGCCTGGACTGCAACGACAACGATCCGGCCATCAGCCCCGAGGCAATCGAAGCCTGCGATGGTGTCGACACCGACTGCAACGGCACGGCCGACGCCGACCCCGGTGGCGAGCAGGACGTGGATGCGGACGGGTTCCTGTCGTGCGAGGAGTGCCTGGACACCAACGCTGCGGCCTACCCAGGGGGGATCGAGATCTGCGACGGCCTCGACAACGACTGCAGCGGAGCAGCCGACTTCATTGGTCCAAATGGTCCGGTGGGTGAGAACGACAGTGACGGCGATGGTTCGCTCGCCTGCGAGGACTGCAATGACAGCCAAGGGGCTAACTTCCCCGGCAACACCGAGATCTGCGACGGACTCGACAACGACTGTGACGGCTCGTCGAACTTCGACTCTCTGGGCGAGATCGACGCAGATGGCGACTCATCGCCCTCCTGCATTGACTGCGACGATACGGACATCCTCAACTTCCCCGGCAATCTCGAGGTCTGTGACGGCCAGGACAACGACTGCAACCTGCTTGCCGACGCCGACCTGGTTGGCGTGGCTGGCGAAGTGAATCTTGACGGCGACCCTGCCCTCTCCTGCGATGACTGCGACGACGACCCAGCCACCGGGGCCAATAACTATCCAGGCAACACGGAGGTCTGCGACGGCCTGGACAACGACTGCAACGGCACGCCGGATGCCGACCCTAACGGCGAGGTAAATGTAGATGGCGATTCAGCCCTGTCCTGCGTGGACTGCGATGACAACGACATCCTCAACTTTCCCGGCAACATCGAGGTCTGTGACGGCCAGGACAACGACTGCCTGAACGGCGCTGACTACACAGACGCTGCCCTGGGTGGCGAGGAAGACATCGATGGGGACGGCGCGCCCGCCTGCAACGACTGCGACGACTCCAACGCGAGCATTTTCTTCGGCAATCCCGAGCTATGCGACGGTGAGGACAACGACTGCCAGGGTGGCCCTGACTATCCCGGCGGCGAGATTGACGTCGACCAGGACGGCTCCTTTTCGTGCGAGGACTGTGACGATGGTGCCGTCACCAACTTCCCAGGCAATCCCGAGG
>CAZEIY010000011.1:0-25853 GCA_964512375.1 uncultured Rickettsiales bacterium
AGGGTTTCTCCGCTCCAGAGCCGGGGGAGGTCCTCGACCCAGCCTGCGGCGATGGTTCCTTCTTGAGAGCAGCGCTGGCCGGGGGCTGGGTTGAGACGGCCGACTCGCTGGTTGGTTTCGATATTGATGCGAGGGTGCTGGGCGGCCCGGCGGGTGCTTCGCTATGCCACGGGAATGCTCTGCTCGAAGAATCTGCCCGAGACGGCCACTTCGCTGCAGCCTTCGGCAATCCTCCTTATGGTGGCCGAGGAGTCCGGGACCTGGCTGGGACCGATATCCAGCGCCTCGCTTCGCGGTTCGAAGGCTGGCGCCTCGACAGAAATGGGCTGGTGAAGCCTCTCGCGAAGAGCCAGGTGTCGAGACTGCGACGCTTCCCTGTCGCGAGCTTGTTTGTCGAGCGCTTCGTACGGGCTGTTCGTCCCGGGGGCATCGTCGCAATGGTGCTCCCAGAGAGTCTGTTCTGCAATCGTCGCGAGGCTCCTCTGCGGGCATGGCTCCTACGGCACTGTGCGCTGTTGTCCGTGACCGAGCTTCCTGGAGATACTTTTGCGGGCACGGGCACCCGGGCGCGAACCAGCTTTGTGGTCCTTCGCCGTCGGGCGAGGGTGCTAGCTCGAGTTTCGGATGTTCCTGACTCGGAAGAGGTGCTGTTGCGTCGTTTCCGAGACGACGTGCCAGCTCAGCGGGTCGGTATTGGCGTGCTCCAGGGTGCTTCTCGCTGGGACTCCAGGTTTCACGAGCCACATTGGTTGCGACACATGGAGCGCTGTCAGCTTCCCCTCGTTCCTCTGGGCGAGTTCATCACCACGCTCAGCTACGGGGCCATCAAGGTTGGGGAGCGTCCCGAGGCGGTCTCAGTCGGAGGGAGCCTGTATGTCACTCAGCGGGCTGTCGCCGAGTGGGGCGTGGATCTGGACCTGTGCCCGAGGATCCGGTCTCAGGCGCCCTTTGACTCGCCTCGCTATCGTCTGCAACCCGGTGATCTGGTGGTACCACGCTGCGGGCGCGGCACTCTTGGCCGGAATCGACTGACTCGTTTCGATGGAGCCGAGTTGCCTGCCGTGGTGGACTGCTTCACCGACCGAATGAGTCTGGACGGTGTGTCCTCAGCCTGGGTGTTGGGTGTTCTGCGCTCGCCTCTGGGCTGGGACCAGGTGCGCCGCACCTTCAATGGGGTGGGCACCCCAAACCTGTCCTTTGCCGAGATCCGTGACCTGCGGTTGCCTGTACCTTCGAAGCAACTAGAGCACCGCGCCGAGGAGCTCTGGCGCGACATCTCATCGCGCGTTCGACCCTTCACCGATCTGGCAGAGCTCGTGCACTCGGCCTGTGGTCTTGACTGAGCGCTAGCGCTTTAGACCCACTCAGGGGTACCACGTCAGCACGACGTCATCGATGTACCAGCCGTCTGCGCTGGAGCCCCCACCGAAGAAGAAGGGCACGCTGTCGTAGACGAACGAGAAGGTCAGATCGCCTCCCAGGTACGTGCTCAGATCGATAGTCACAAAATCCCAGGAACTGGTGCTTGCTGGCGCTGGCCCCCAAGCGGTGTCTGTGCTTGCTCCGCCGTTGTCGCTGACCTCGACTCGCGCCACGTCGAAGTTGAAGCCCGTGGGAATTACTGCCCAGTGGTACCAACTGAGCTCAAGGGTGCCTGTTGTGATGGTGCTGAGGTCGAACACCAGTGGCTGAGCGACCAGCGCTGCGAAGAACTCGCCACCGGCGTGAGCCTGTGTGTCACAGCCGGTGCACCAGGCAAGGCTACCCGTGTGGGCACCGAGGGGGCCGTTGCCCGACTGGGGTGGAGTGTCGGGGGCTCCCTGCTCCCAGTCGGTGTTGGATTGGTGTGATCCCAGCGCCACATGGACGAAGTCGCCCGGGTCGTCGTCGACCGATGAGAACAAGATGAGTGGGCAGCCCGGGGTACCGAAGCAATCGGAATCGTTGCAGTCAGCGAGTCCGTCCGCGTCGTTGTCGAAGGAATCGGCACAGGCTGTCTCCGCGTTGCAGGTCGGCTCGGCTGAGCAGTCGGAATCGAAGCAGTCTTCGTCCCCATCACCGTCGTTGTCGAGGCCATCAGTGCAGACCTCGATGCCGGTTGTCGGCGCACAGCTGACGGACAGCATATAGAGGGAGTCTGCCCCCGCGACTCCATCGACAACGAGCTGGACATTGTCGTCGGCTCCCATCGGTACCGTAATGCTCTCGCTAGTCACTCCGACCTCGGGGTTGTACGCCAGGCAGTTTGCCGGCAGACAGTCCCCTTGGGCGTCGCTCAGCACGGCGAGGAGGGCGAGGTCCTCGGACATGGCTGAGATAGTGACGATGGCATTCTGTGCCGTCGTCGAATTCAGTGTGTAGTAATGCTCCGGCCCGGTCAGGTTCGTGGCGGTTCCCCCGCAGTAGACGTCGAAATCGTTGAAGCCGAGCCCGCTGTCACCGATCACGACATCTCCGCAGCCAATGGTTCCAGCTGACGGCGTGCACTGCAGCGCCGCGCAGAAGGGGTCAGACGCACAGTCTGAATCGGCGCAGTCGGCGCTACCATCGAGGTCGTTGTCGATGCCGTCAGTGCAGTCGCTTTCAGGGAGACATAGAGCGGCGCCGGTGCAGTCGGAGTCGTCGCAATCGACGTCTCCATCGAGGTCATTATCGAGTCCGTCGAGGCAGTTCAATTCCGGTAGGCAGGTGGGAGCGCTAGCACAGTCGGGGTCGCTGCAGTCAGGGAAGCCGTCGGCGTCGTTGTCGATCGAGTCGGTGCAGTTGATCTCGGGGCAGGCGAGGTTGCCCAGGCAGTCAATGTCATCACAGTCGGTGTCGCCATCCTGGTCATTATCGACGCCGTCGCTGCACTCCGTCTCAGTGGACGGCGTACAGGTGATCGTCATGGTGAAGTCGGACACCGCGCCATTCCACCCGTCGATGACGATGTAGTACGGAACCCCAGAGAAGGCGTACCAGTCCATCTGCTCGGGTTGCGGCGGCGGATTCCAGCCGGATGCCTCGCAGTCGTTCTCATCGCAACCCTGTGGGTCCTGGACGAGGACCATGATGTCGAGGTCTTCGGTCAGGCCAGTCAGAGTGATGTCGACCTGTGAATTGTTTTCAGGACTGAAGATCCAGGCGACCTCGGGGCCGTGCCAGCCCGGTCCCAGGGGGTTTCCGCAGAATTCGGTCTGCTGGTCTGTACTCCCGATCATGTCGTTTGAGCCGCTGATCACCGCTCCGCAGCCGAGGTTGCCGATGGGGTTGCAGTCACCGGTGGTCACGCACTCGACAGCAGCGCTGCAGTCTCCGTCGTCGCAGTCGATGTCGCCGTCACCATCGTTGTCGAGTCCATCGCTACAGTCCGTCTCACCAGTAGCGCAGTTGGGATCGGTAGCGCAGTCGGAGTCGTTGCAGTCGGTGAAGCTATCTGCGTCATCGTCTATGCCGTTGTCGCAGTCGGCCTCTGGCGAGAGCGAGCAGGAAGGTAGCGATGCGCAGTCGCTGTCGTCGCAGTCGATGTCGCCATCGCTGTCGTTGTCGAGTCCATCGAAGCAGTTGATCTCGATGACAAAGATGTTGCAGTTGGGATCGGCCACGCAGTCGAAGTCATCACAGTCGATGTCTTCGTCGCCGTCGTTGTCCACGCCATCAGCGCAGTTGGTCTCGGTACCCGGCAGGCTGCAGAGGGGGTCAGCAGCGCAGTCCGGATCGGAGCAGTCGATCAAGTTATCGCCGTCGTCGTCGAGGAGGTTTCCGCAGTTGCTCTCCGTGGGCGGTGGCGCGCAAGTAGGGTGCAGAACGCAGTCTGTATCAGCACAGTCTGTGGCCCCATCAATGTCATTGTCGACGCCGTCGGTGCACGAAGTCTCTGTTGTCGGCGGGCCACAGTTGGGGGCTCCCAGGCAATCGGTGTCGAAACAGTCGATGGCAGAATCGAAGTCATCGTCGAGTCCGTTGCTGCAGTCCTCGACTCCGGTGCAGGTACCGCCACATCCGGTGAGGTAGAGGTTGACGCAGATCGAGTCCCAGAGGTTGTTACAGCAGTAGGCATCGCTGGCACAGACGCAGTCTTCGCCGGACTCATCCGAGCAGCCCGGAGTGCCGTTCGCCGAGCAGCAGTCCCCGTCGCCAGCGTCGCAGCTCGGCTCGAACGTGCAGTCCGAGTCCGCACAGTCAATGGCACCATCACCATCGTCGTCGGCGCCATTCGTGCAGTCCTCGATTCCTGGAGGCTGGCAATTCAGAGCATTCAGGCAATCGGGGTCGTCGCAGTCAATGGCACCGTCACTGTCATCGTCGATGCCGTTGGCACAGTCAGTCTCATTTTCGGGTCCGGAACAACTGGGGTGAGTGAGGCAGTCGGGGTCAGCGCAGTCGAGAAGACCATCGACGTCATCGTCAAAGTTGTTGGTGCAGTCGATCTCGGTCTCGGGAATCAAACAGGTGGGCTCTGTATCGCAGTCGGCATCATCGCAGTCGATCAGGCCATCGCCGTCGTCGTCCAGACTGTTCACGCAGTCCGTCTCGGTACTGGGTCCGCCGCAGGTTCCTCCGCACTCGTTGATGAAGAGATTGATGCAGAGAGGGTCCCAGACGCCGTCGCAGCAGAAGGTGTCGATCTCGCAGACGCAGTCCTCGCCGAGGTCGTTGTCGCAGCCAGGGCTACCGTTGCTGACGCAGCAGTCACCGCCACCGTAGTCGCAGCCGGGGAAGGTGTTGCAGTCTTCGATGTCGTCGCAGTCGGCGTCGCCGTCGCCGTCGTTATCGATGCCGTCGTTACAGACCTCGACATCGACACCCTGGCAGACGGGCTGGGTCAGGCAGTCGATGTCGTCGCAGTCGGTGGCGCCGTCCGCGTCGTTGTCGATGCCATCATCGCAGTCGACTTCTGTGCCGGGGTCGTCGTCGCAGGACAACTCGAGGCTGAAGTTAGAGACAGCGCCGTCCCAGCCGTCGACCGCGATGATGTAGGCCGAACCAGCAAAGGCCGAGAACGTCGCGACCTCGGGTTGGGCACCCGGTCGCCAGTGCTCGGGGTCGTCGATGCAGAGGTTGGGGTTGCAGGCGTCCTGGGGGGAGCCCGTACTGTTAGCGATCAGGATCGACAGGTCGAGGTCGGCGGTGAGGTCATCGAGCCGGATGCTCACTTCGCCGGAGTTCTCGGGGAAGTAGAGGAAGGCGACCTCCGGGCCAGTCCATAGGTCCAGGCCCTCGCCGCACCAGTCAGTGACCTCGTCGGTGCTGCCTGCGGCGTTGTTCGCTGAGTTCGTGGTGAGCCCGCAGAGCAGCGGCCCGGTTGGCAAGCAATCACCGCTTCCAGCGCAGTCCGGGCTACCAAAGCAGTCACTGTCCTCGCAGTCGGTGTCGCCGTCGCCGTCGTTGTCGATTCCGTCACCGCAGTCGCTCTCGCCTTCGGGTTCGCTTTCGCATTCCACGCTCAACTCGTACTCGCCAGCGTCACCGTCCCATCCATCGATGACGACAAAGAACAGTTCGCCCGCTTGTGCGTCGAAGCTGACGGACTCCTCGTTGACATTGGGTGGGCTCCACGAGTTGGCCACACACTGGGTGGGATCACAGATCACCTCTTTGTCTTCGAGATCACCTCGGAGCACTGTGAGGTCCAGATCCCAGTTGCCCCCGGGGCCTCCGCCACCTGGACCTGGGCCTCCGCCACCACCGATTCGTCGGGCGATCACCTGCACTTCGCTACTGCTCTCGGCAAAGAAGGCCCAGATGTGCTCCGGGCCATCCCAGCCTCCAGAGGTCGAATCGCAGTAGCTCGAGAAGTTGTTCTCAGCGGCCTGAGTGTCGTCGAAGCGGGTCTCGCCGCAGTTGATGAGACCGGCTGGAGTGCACCCTACGATCGGAGCGCAGCCAGGGAACGCAGCACAGTCACTGTCGTCGCAGTCGACCTGGCCGTCGCCGTCGTTATCGATCCCGTCGTCACAGATCTCGTTCGGTGGCGCGCAGTCGGGGTGCTCCGCGCAGTCCGAGTCTTCACAGTCGATCAGGTCGTCCCCGTCGTTATCGATCCCATCGCTACAGTCCTCGCTGCCGGGAGCGCAGCCAGGGAAGCTCTGGCAGTCGGGGTCATCGCAGTCCACGAGCGTATCGCCGTCGTTGTCTTCGCCGTCTTCGCAGTCCTCAGACTGAGCATCGTTGCTGCCCGTGCCCTGCAAGAGAGCGACGACGAAGGTCTCAGCACTGGTGGGAGCCTCGCGTCCGCATCCACTGCTGCATCCGCCGCCCCCTATCTCGTAGTCGAGCATCCAAAGTTGAGCGGTGAGGCTGGCTTCGTAGCTCTCTTCCTCCTGGGGGGCAAAGAACACAGTGAGGTCAATCGTCTCGCCAGGCGCGAGGTCCAGGGGCATCAGCATCCCCTCTGGGGGAGCCCAGGCGAAACGCTCTGCGTCTGCCTGAACGGCAGCCGTAATGGATAGGTGGGTCAACTGGTAGGTGGTCCCGCTGTCGTTGCTGAGGCGGACCGTGCCCGAGCTGGTCAGGCCTGGGAAAGCATCGGGAGCTATGAACGTCCCTGGCGTGAAGGCCAGAGGCGGAGCCGCGTTGTCATCGTGGCACGCTGGCAGTGCGCTGAAGCTAATCAGCGCGAGGACCAGGACCAGATGGGAGAAATGCTTCATCAGGACTCCTAGGGGGCTCCGTACGTACAACTTGCAGGCTCTGTCAGCTAACAAGTGTTCTGGCCCCGCATGCTACCCGCGTACCTGCGAGGGAGCCAGGGCAACACGAATCATGCCTTCGAGTTGCGAACACGTCGCGGGAATGTTCGCACCCGACTGCTATAGTCTGTGCCGCAGCGGCGTATTCATCGCCACCCAGTGCACTGAGCTCCTGCCCGTGGTCGATCGCATCCATCGTTTCTTGATCAATTGCTACGTGTGGCACACGGTGCTCAACTGCGCCTTCGCTTCCTTTCTGGTCGGGATGACTGCTGTCGTCCTGGTGCCCAGGCGGCTTGACCCTCAGCGTCGTATTCCACATCGGGTTGGCACGTTCTTCTGGGGCACTCTGGTCTGGGCGCTGAATCCTTACTGGAAGCTCGAGGTCGAGGGCGAAGAGCGACTGCTCGAGGGTGGTCCTTATCTCCTGTGCGCGAATCACCAGTCCCTGTTGGACGTTCTCGTCGTCATGGCGCTGGGGGGCGACTTCAAGTGGGTGTCTGGTCTGCGCTTCTTCAAGATCCCGCTGTTCTCGTCGTACATGCGTGCCACCGGTTACATCGCAGCAGATCTGGCCAATCCGTTCTCGGGAGCTGCCATTCTCGATGAGTGTGGCCAATGGCTGGATAGTGGGATCTCGGTGGGCATCTTCCCCGAGGGCACACGCTCTCAGGACGGCCGTCTGGGGCCCTTTAAGCCGGGCGCCTTCCGGGTCGCTCTCGAGCGCGGTGTTCGGGTGCTACCTCTCGTTATTGAGGGCAGCCGTGAAGCTCTGCCGCGGGGCTCCTGGACCTGGCTCGGCGCGAGTCCGTACAAGTCCTTTCGCATCAAGGTACTCGAGCCCATTGATCCAGCAGACCTTGGTGACATTGGCGCAGCCGATCTGTCGAAGGTCTGTAACGAGGTAGTAGCTCGCACCCTCGGAGAGTGGCGGGGCGAAGAGGTGGTGGCCGATGCTAGGGAGATGGCAGCTGCCCCCGCGGTCTAAATACGGGCCAGAACAGGCGCATGAGCATCAGCTTGGTGTAGACGGCGACGATGCGTGTGGTGTCGCTCCAGGCATGGAAGTGAGTCACTCGTTTTGTTCGCTCAGGATAGAGCACCGAGATGGGGAGAGCTCGTACGGGAATGCCGTGCCACAGTGCTTTGACCAGCACTTCCATTTCGGTCTCGAAGCGCCCACCACTCATGGGAAGGTTGAGGACAGCGCCGATCGGGTAGGCGCGAAGCCCGCATTGGCTATCGGGTCGTTCTCCGGCCAGCTCATTGGCAGCCGCAGCCCAGAGCATGAAGTCGGAGAAGCGCCTCCCGAACTGTGCAGCCCTCGAGACATTCTCGACATCTTTAGCGCGGGTACCGGCCCATAGGGTTTTCGGCTCTCGGGTGATGGCTTCAAGGAAGGCGGGGATGTCTCCTGCGAGGTGCTGCCCGTCGGCATCCATCGTAATTACATGGCTGAAACCAGCGTCCCGGGCAGCTCTCCAGCCAGTAAAGAGCGCGTAGCCCTTGCCGAGGTTACGAGGATGCTCAATGAGGTTGGCGCCAGCTTCTCGGGCCAGGCGAGGGCTCTCATCGCTGCAGCCGTCATCGACGACCAGCACCGGAACACCTTGTTCGCGAATGGATGTCACCACCCGAGCGATGCTGGATGCGTTGTTGCAGGTGGGGACGAGGGCGCACACAGACGAGCCGCCCGAAGCGGCGGAGAAGGCCTCACGTTCGCTCTGGTTCTGTGCGGGGGGATGAGGCATGGGGCTCTACGTTCGGAGTGTGGAGGAGATGCCAGGAGTCGTCAACGGGCAAGCCCTGGGACCGCCAGTGGTCCCAGGGCTTGCCCTTGGAGGGTGTCGTGGATACCATGCGAGCCCCTTTCGGTGGCCACCCGCTGCCGTCCGCCCAGACAAGGAAACCATGGCATGACTGATCCCAGCGAAGTACTATTTCAGATTACCCGGAAGCACCTCAACTCGGGGCTGCGGGGTTACCCCGTCGGTACTTGCTGGACCTCGCGGGTTGATCCCAACGAGGGTGTCTCGTACGTCGGCTATCCCATTGCAGATCTCGCGTATCTTGATCCCGAGGCAGTTGTACATCTGCTTCATCGTAAGTATCTGCCCAATGCTGAGGAACTGGCGGCGTTCAAGGCGGATATCGCTTCGCGAGCTACCGTCGACCCCAAGGTCCTTGAGTTGCTCGCAGCCTTGCCGCGCGACGGCCACCCCATGGAGTGGCTGGGTGCGGGTCTGCTCTATCTGGGCATGACAGGACGGACTGGCGACTACGCAGAGGATGCGCTGAATCTGGTGGCTCGCAGCCCTGAGTTGGTTGCGGCTATCTTCCGTTTGCGCAGCGGCTGGGGCGATCCGATTCCGTCCCGTCCCGAGCTCGGCCTCGTCGAGAATTTTGTGCATATGCTCGGCATTCCAGGTGGTGACACTGAGCGCCTTGTTCGCCTCATGCGTACCTTCTACGTCCTTCACATGGATCATGGCGGTGGCAACCTCTCGACCTTCACCGGAAAGGCCGTGGCATCGGGACTGGGTGACATGTACACGTCGATGGCGGCTGCGATGGGGGGCCTCTCGGGTCCGCGGCACGGTCGCGCGAACCAGGACTGCCTCAACTTTGTGCGCAAGGTGGGCTCTTCCGAATCCGCAGACATCGAACGCTTCTTGCGTGATGCCCTGGCTAACCGGGAACTCATTTATGGCTTTGGCCACTCGGTCCTTCGTGCTGAAGACCCCCGTGCAACGATTCAGTACGCCCTGGGCGAGAAGATCTGCGGAGATGATCCGCTTTTCCGCACTGCTGCGAACATGCGCAAGGTGGCGGTTCGGGTACTGCTGGAGAATCCCAAGATCTCCAACCCCTATCCCAACGTCGACGCGGTCTCGGGCACTCTGCTCAACGCATCGGGTTTTACGGATAGCGACTACTACACGGTGCTGTTCGGGCTCTCACGGGTGGTGGGTATCAGCGCGCAGATCGTTGATGAGCGCCTCAAGATGAGGGACGGAAAGGGGATTCCTATCTACCGTTGCTCCTTTAAGGCCGAGAACCAGGAGCGGCGAGACTGACGATCGCGTTCCGGCTGCTCTTCGCACAGGTCCTCCTGTGTCTGCTCGTGGTGCCGGCCCTGGCCGCCGCGCCTGGTGAGCCAGTTATCCTCCTGCATGGCTTCGACAGCAGTCCTGACCTGTGGCGAGGAACGTCTGCTCTCCTCCAGGACCACGGCTACCGACCCATCTCCATCTCGTGGGTTCCCCGCGAGGGAGAGGGATCTGTGTCGGTAGGCGAGCGGGTCATCGCTCCGGCGATCAATACAGCGCTTGCCGAGGCAGGGTTCACTGAAGCAGATAGCTTTCATATCGTCGCTCACTCCCTGGGCGGACTCATCGCGAGGCAGCTACTCGAGCATCCAGGAGCGAGCTCTAAGGATTGGCCGAAGAGGGTGAAGTCGCTGGTCATGTTGAGTACGCCTCACCAGGGCGTGCGTACGGGTCTGGCGTCGTTCGCGTGTCGCCATTTTCGTGATCGTCGGTGGCGGGAGACGGCCTGTGACATGCGTCTCCGGTCGTCGTTTCTGGCGCAGCTCGGGCGGGGATTGAGCGGCGAGCCACCTGTGCCCTATCTGAGCATTGGCGTAGAGAGCCCGCGCCCCTTTCTCCTGGTCCCCCTGTTCGATGGGGACGGAGATGGCCGGGCACGGGGCAACGACAACACAGTGATGGCCGAGTCCGCGGTATTGGACGGCGCCCCTTTCGTCCTGTGGCGCGGTTCGAGCGAGAGCGATCATTTCACAGCGAGCTGCTCTTCTGTGGTCAATGGCTGGATTCGTCAGTTCCTGGACTCGCGGGCGATACCTGAGCCGCAAGCGCGGCGCATGCGGAGCGAGAACATCTGCCCCGCTGCCCTACCAGCAGCTCATGAGCAGCGGTCGAACTTGCGTTGAGATGACGGACGCGAGCGGAGAACGCTTCTGGGTTGAGACCGCTGACGGTTGGCGGCTGGACTTGTTGCACCTGCCGGCCGCGGGTTCTGCGCGAGGTGCCATCCTCGCCGGTCACGCGATGATGGTGGACCGTCGCTCCCTGGACCGCCCGGAGGGTGGGGGAATGCTGTCCTTTCTGGCATCTCAGGGATGGGAGGTCTACGCCCCTGACCTGCGCGGTCGCGGCTCATCAGGCCCAACAACAGCAGAGGGAGGTCGCTGGTCGTACGATGATCTGGTTCGTTACGACCTGCCGGCCTGCCTGGCCGCGGTTCGCGCGCGCTCGAAGGGCTTGCCAGTGGTCGTACTGGGCCACTCTCTGTCAGGGCATGTGTCTGTGGCGGCGGCCGGTGTGGGCTGCTACGCGCAGCAGCCGGAAGCGCATGTGCTGATCTCCGCGAACATGTGGGCTCCTGGACTTGAGGACTCTTCCGGGATGCGGCTGCTCAAGTGGGGGGCGTGTCTCGTTTTGGGCTTCTTTGCTCGCTTCATTGGGAACTTTCCAGCCCGTCGGTTGCGTGTGGGGCCCGTGGATGAGTCGGGCACCTACATCTCCGATCTCGTACGTTTCTGGCGGGAAGACCGCTGGGGAGCGGCCGACGGCAGCGTCGACTACCTCGCTTCGATGACTGACGTAGAGGGGCCGGTACTGGCGCTGATTGGTCGGGGGGACCGGTTGCTCGCCCATCCTGCAGGGGCGAAGCGTTGGAGTGAGCTGATAGGTGCCAGCGGCGCCGAGTTTCGTGTGCTGGGACGCGGCGATCTCGGTCTGAGCTTCGATCCCGATCACATGACGCTCGTTACCGACCCTCGCTCGCGTCCGATCTGGCAGGAGATTCATCGCTGGCTCTGTGATCGCTTCGCTACTCGATGATCCGTCTCTGGCCCTTCCCCGAACGGCTCTGTGGGTGTATTCAAATAGGTAGATGAGTATTCGCCCCAACCCGCACAATTCGATCCGTGTCGGCCCTCCCCGGTCTCGACCCGTGGGCCTCTACTTTGTTCTGGCTCTATCGTTGCTGGCGAATGTGTATTTCGTGCTGACCTGGCAGCCCACTACGGTAGGTGTCAGCCCCGCTGCAGATACCGATCGTAGTCTCACCGAGACCACCGTCGCTGCAGCGCGGAGCGCAGGCGAGCCAGGGGACCAGGTCCCATCGGCGTCAGAGTCGGCGTCTCAGGATGGGGAAGCAGGTACCGGGAGCGCGACAGATGAGGCGGCCAGCGTGCGGGGAGAGGTCGCTCCCATGGAAGGAAAGGCTGCCGCTCAGGACGCAGCTGCAGTTCCTGCCAGTGATGCTGGGGCAGCAGAGGTCTTGAGTGACAAGGCGCCCCTGCCCGAGGGCGCACGCACTATCCGTGTACTGGTTGAGGGTCCTATCTCTCGTGGCTTTGAGAAGGCGGTTGGTGGCACCGGAGCCCGCCTCGCCATGGTCGCAAGTCGGCTGCTTGTCTGGAACCTCAGCCTGACCCGCGACCCGCGCAAGGGCGACACGATCGACCTCATCTACAGCACGGAAGAGGGCAGTGAGACGATCACAATCCATGCGCTGCGCTACGTCAGTAAGAAGTTCTCACGCAACTTCGAGGCCTACCGGCACAAGGTCTCCGGCCGTTCCTTCGCCAGCTACTTCGACGAGACTGGGCGCGAGGTTCCTGCTCGCCTGAGTGATTCGCCGATCGAGGAGTACCAGGAGATCACTTCGTTGATTGGCGACGGGCGCGGGCACCACGGTATGGACTTCAAGGCTCCGGTGGGCACGCCGATCCTGGCCCCCTGGGACGGCCAGATCGTGCGCACGAACTGGAACTGGAAGTACAACGGCAACAGCGTCGAGTTGCGCTCCCACGATGGTCGTCATATCGCCCGCTTCCTTCATCTGGACAAGCTGACAGAAGGCATCGCAGCGAAGACCAGGGTGAAGAAGGGCCAGCCTCTGGCAAAGAGCGGCAACACGGGGCGATCTTCTGCGCCACACCTGCACTACGAGATCAGTGACGGGAGCGGTCGTGTCTTGAATCCTCTTGAGGTCCACGACACTCACCATCCCCGCCTCTCCGGCTCGCAACTCGAGGACTTCAAGGCGGTGATGGGTAAGCTGAAGTCCCGCCTGGGAAGCTAACGCCCCTTGCTCCACCCACTCCGTGGGCCTTCATTACGCAGCTCCCTCCTGGGAACGGCCCTGCTCGTGGTCGTCGTACTCCGAGTGCTCGTCAATCTGGCGGCACCGGCGCAGCTTCACCACCCTGAGGAGTTCGTCAATCTTCGCCTCGCGGCGGCCGTACTGGGTGACCTTCCTGATGAGGCGGCCTTACTGCCTGAGTTCCCCGCATCGCCGCCCGGTGGTGAACCAGGCTCGAGCAGCTTCTTCGACTATCAGTACCAGAGCTGGGACGGCGGCACCCTGGTCGTTGCCCTGCTGCTGGTGCCACTGTCGCTTCTCTTCGGCTTAAGCACGACCAGCCTCAAGGCGGGCGCTCTGCTGTGGTGTGTGGCTGGTCTGTCTTGCTGGGTCTTGCTTCTTCGCAGGGTCTACGGGAATCGAGGTCTGTGGGCTGGAGCGTTCTGCTTCGCTGCGATGCCTGTCCCCTATCTACTTCAGAGCTGCATTCATTGGGGAAATCACGTGGAATCGGCCCTGTTCGTGCCGCTCGGTTTGCTCACTCTGTTGTGGGCCTCGGAGGCCGAAGACCCGCGCTGTCTCGCTTGCCGCGCCGGGATCGCCGGCATGGTTTTCGGCTTCGGTGCCTGGTTTTCGTTGCTCAATCTGGCGCCGATGGCGCTCGCATTCCTGGCGCTGCCCTTACTGTTCGGGCCCAGGCTGCGGCTGGTCGTTCCGATCTTTGTCTTGGGCTGTGCTGTGGGTCTCCTGCCCTGGCTGGGTCGCAACGACCTAAGCGATCTCGGCGGAGGCCTCGCTCATGGTCAGAGCTTTAGTCAGGTGCTCGGTTCGGCTCTGAGCTATGGCTGGAACCCGGCAAGCTTGTGGGAGTTACTCAGCAGCTATCCCAAGTTTGCCCACTGGCAGATCTATCACCTGTGGACGATTCCAGAGACGCTGGCCACCCTCCTCGACGGCCTGACTCGACTGGCGATCGTCCTCGGTGCCCTCGCGGCTCTCTCAGGGGCCGCGCTCGCCGCCCGCGATCGGCGGGACATGGGAGCACGCAGCCAGTGGTTGCTGTTGATCGTGCTCCTTGGCTCTGCTCTGCTGATCCCGATCCTTCTCGCCTCGCAGGGCGAACACAGTGACCGCCGCCTGGGCCCGGTCTATCCACTCTTGTGGGCCGTGCTCGCCTCAGGACTCGCGAGTCTGACGGGTGCTCGGAAGGTGTCTTCGTTGTTCGCGATACTTGTAGGGCTCGTCCTGGCGGGCAATCTGTTTGCGTCGGTTGCGGTGATCTCATCCTGGGATCGCCCAGATGACAGCTTCAGCCCATGGCAGCACTTCGCATTGCCTGCGGCGGAGCCCCGCGACCGCACCGATGCCTGCGTCCCGCATGTTGCTTCTGATCAGGTAGGAGCTCTCAACGGCGGCCTGAGGAAGCTGTTCTTGTCGAGTGGCAGCGGTGGCTACGCCGAGCTCCGCGGGATCTGCCGAGCCTTCGCTGCCCGGGGCACTTTTCTAGAGCGGAGCTACCCCGGCTGCCCGGACCGCTGGGAAGTCGACATCATGGAGTTGTGGTTAGTTGATAGCGTGGAAGAAGCTGTGGCCCTTGGCGTTGGTCTGAAGATCCGCTGTCCGGATGCTCGAGTCCAAGCGAAGGCAATCTGTGAGCAGCTTCACGGTGACAAGAAGCGTTCAGCTTGCCTGAGCGCCCTCTGAATGGGCCTCTTGCGGGGCCGACCCCGCCCCGCCGTCTGGTGCTCCTCTGTCAGTATTCGAAGCGAACCTGAGACACGCGCAGCGTCACCTTCTCGGACCAGCCCTCGGGGACCGCGCCAGTAGTCCAGCGAAAAGCGCGGCTCGCGCTTGGAGCGAGGGGCTCTTTCATGGCCTCGGGTGTGGGATATCCACTCAGGTCAGGGGTAACTGCCCACCAGGTGTTCGCCGGGCCAGATGCCGCGCCGGCGGCATCGAGGAGGTCGATCTTGATCTCGATGACGCTCAAGGTGCGGTGTCCCTCATTGACGATGTTGGCGAATACTCCCCACCCGTCCATGGGACCTTCGGGATTACCGCCCAGGTTGACTGGCTCCACGCGAAGATCGGATACGCCGACGCGGGTGCGGTACTGGATGCTGTCCAGTTGCTCTCTTGCCGTCTTCGCAGAGGCACCTTCTGGGTGGCCATTGAGGTAGGCCTCAAGTGCCTCAGCCGTACCTGTCGCCGCCGCCTCGCTGAAGGCCATCTGTTCTTCGGCGATCACTGCGGTATCGACGCTCGCGCCCTGAGGATGCTTACTCAGGTAGTGTTGGAACGCTGCCGCCGTGCTCACCTCGACCGCTTGCTGATAGCGCAGTTCGTCGATCCGTTTCAGCAGTTCGTCGGCCTCTTCTGAGTCCGGGTACTCCCGCAGGAAGCTCTCGTACGACTCAGGAGTGTCTTTGAGTCGGGCGTCGTGGAGAGCGATGCCTTCACAGGCGCAAAGGCCGACACAGAAGATTGTCAGGAGCATCAATCGGACTGGTCTGTGGAGCATGGTTGGTCGCCAGATATTGCAGTGCGACATAAAGAGTACAGGAGTCCGTGCGCAAGCTATGTCAATTGTTGAACAAGTGATCCTTAGGAGCCTCAGTGTCGCGTTCAGATGGCCCGGCCTGGCCAGAACCTAAGACCGCTGTTGACCGCGCTGGGGGCTGCCAGTACCATCGCGCGCCATATGTCAGAAGGAGACCTCGGAACTATGAAACACGCAGGAAAGATCGCTCTAGTCACCGGAGGTTCACGCGGCATCGGTAAGGCCATTTCTATGCGCCTCGCCGCAGATGGTGCAGACATTATTCTCAACTTCAAGAGTGACTCGGCTACCGCCGAGGAGACCGCTGCCGAGATCCGCGCCCTCGGTCGTCGCACCTGGCTCTTTCAGGCTGACATGAAGGATGACAAGGCCATTCGAGGCATGTGCAAGCAGATCACCGACGAGGTGGGACAGCTGGACATTCTCGTGCACAACGCAGCCTTCGGCACCATGGGGAGCATCTTGCGCATGGGCTTGTTCTCGTGGCGCGCTGCCATGGACATCAACGTCACGGCTCTTTTACTGCTCAGTCAGCGTCTTGCTCCGCTCCTCGAGAAGAGTGGTGGACACATCATCGGACTGTCGTCCATCGGTGCGGACATGACCTTCTCGGAGTACGCCTGCATCGGCGTGAGCAAGGCCGCCATGGAGGCGTTGGTGCGCTATCTCGCGTATGAACTTGCAGCCAAGGGTATCCATTGCAACGGTGTCTCCGCCGGACCGGTTGAGACCCGCGCGCTGGATTGGTTCAAGTGGCCGGACGCTGTTCATCGCTATGCCAGCACCAAGTCACCCTGGAGCCGCATCGGTCAGCCTGCTGACCTGTCGGGCGTCGTCTCGTTCCTGTGCACAGAGGATGCGGACTGGATTACGGGCCAGATCATCCGCGCTGACGGTGGCATTTCGATGGGTGAGGACTTCAATGACTGGCTCACTGACGAGCAAAAGGCAGAGGCAAACAAGGGCAAGTGACCGTCTCGGTCGCCGCCGCCCAGGGGAATCGTTATGAAGGCAATGCTGCTTACGGGAGCTACGGGATTTGTCGGTGGCGAGGTCATCAAGCGATACCTCGATCGTGCACCTGACCTACACATCGTTGCGATCATCCGCGCGGTTGACGAGGACCGTCTGACCAAGCGGGTCGACAAGCTGCTCAAGAATCAGTTTGGCGATCGTGCTGAGTCAGTGCGCGATCGCTTTACCTTCGTTCGCGGCGATCTCCTCAAGGATGGCTTGGCTCTCAGCGATACAGATCGCGACATGATCGTCTCTGAGTGTGATTCGGTGCTGCACTGTGCTGCCTCGGTCGACTTTGGTGCGACCCTTGAGTTCAGTCGCGAGTACAACGTCGATGGCACACGCCGCATGCTTGAGCTGTGTGAGCGGATGGATCTTCGGCGCCTCGACTACATCTCGACTGCGTACGTATCGGGCAACCGGAGTGACATCTGTAAGGAGAATGAGCTCAGCTGTCGTGGTCTCGGTTGGGCCAACTTCTATGAGCAGAGCAAGTTCGAGTCCGAAGCCCTGGTGCGGTCTTTCCGGGAGCAGGGCCATCCAGTCTCGATCTACCGTCCCAGCACGGTGGTGGGTGACTCCAACACCGGCGAGACCCCGAACTTCAACGTGCTCTACTGGCCTCTTCGTGTCTTCGCGCGCGGCTGGTGGAATCTGATGATCGGCTATGAGTCGACGCCAGTTGATGTCGTTCCCGTGAACTACGTGGCCGATTGCATCGTTAATCTCAGCCTCAAGGGTGACAGCACCGTTGGTCGCAACTATCACCTGGCTGCTGGTCCCGACAAGATCTGCCATATCCGCGATCTGGCTACCCACGCGTCGAAGTGGTTCAAGCAGCCGTATCCGACGTTCGTTACGCCCGAAGACTTCGAGCTGAACATTCGACCGAAGATGGATGCCGAGGCAACCCCTGCGCTCCGCATGCTGATCAACCAGGGCAAGGTGTACATGCCCTATTTCGTCCGCTCACCGCTGTTCGATTGTAGCAACGTGCTGGCCGATCTCGAGGGTACAGATACCGAGCCCTGCATGCCGATTGCTGAGTATTTTGACACGCTCTTTGCGTACTGCGTAGAGACCGACTGGGGTCGTAAGGCCAGCGCCAAGAAGAGCGCTGGCGGCGAGGGAGCCAGGCCTGACGAACTGTCTGACCTGATGTCCTGAGGGCCCGTGGCCCGAAGCGCGCGCTGCTCCCCGACCAAAGAAATTGGTTTAACCTTTAAACCTCTGCCTTTACAGCGCTTGAATCGCGTGATATCTAGGTCCTTCCGATACGGCGATCGTACCAACAACTGACCCGCAAGTAACTGTTTTTAAAAGGCTTTACCCTCATACGCATGATTGATCGAATCGCGATTACGGGCATAGGTATGGTCACCGCCGCAGGCATCGGGCTCGATGCTTGCTGGGAGACTCTCCGTTCTGGCCGTAGTTGCGTGTCGCGTGTGACCCATTGGGACGCCTCGGGCATGGCCAGCCGCATCGCCGGTGAGGTCCCTGGTGACCCAGAGGTCCCTGAGCACCTTGGTCAATACGAGATCACCGGACGCCCGTTGTCCTACGCGGTCTCTGCAGCGCTCGAGGCCCTCGACCAGGCGCATGTTGGTGATGGTGTGCCCCCTGGTCGCCGCGCAGTCGTTGCCGCGGGCGGCTTCGATGACCAGATGTTGCCCATGATGGCTCGCGGTGCAGATCGGGTGATTCCTGAGGGAGAGTACAGCTTCGAATCTCTCGAGGCTGATGCACTCGTGGTGGCGATGTCCAATCCTGAGGTCCTCAGCGAGATGGCTCGCTACTCGCAGGTCCAGTTGGCTCAGGCTCTAGCTCATCATTTCAGTGCTCGCCAGGCCGTTACGGTCTCTACTGCCTGTGCCGGAGGCAGCACTGCGATCGGTGACGCCATGAGCATGATTCGCCGAGGCGAGGCTGACGTGGTGCTCTGTGTCGGCGTCGATACTCTGATCACTCGCGAGATGATGGGTGGCTTCTGCAACCTTACCGCTCTCTCTACTCGCAACGACGAGCCGGAGCGGGCCTCTCGCCCCTTCGACAAAGATCGCGACGGCTTTGTTATGGGCGAGGGCGCAGCAGCAATCGTGCTGGAGCGTGAATCGATCGCCTTGGCTCGCGGCGCAACCGTGCTTGCCGAGATGGCGGGCTTTGGCTATTCGGCCGATGCCTATCGTCTGACCGCACCTCACCCCGAGGGCACAGGCATGGCTCTTGCGATGCAGCGTGCCATCGACGATGCAGGCATGGAGCCTACGGACATCGACTATGTGAACGCCCACGGCACCTCGACGGCTGCCAACGACAGCGCCGAGACGACGGCTCTGAAGCTGGTGTTTGCTGAGCACGCGAGCAAGCTGGCTGTCTCGGGCACCAAGTCGATGATCGGGCACCTGATTCACGGCGCAGGAGCGGTCGGTGCTGCGGTGGCAGTAAAAACCCTCATGGAGCAGCTGGTTCACCCCACTGCCAATTATGAAACCCCGGATCCCGCGTGCGATCTCGATGTTGTCGTCGGCGGGGAGCCCCGTGCGATGGATGTCGGCGGGGTAATCGTTAATGCATTTGGCTTTGGTGGCCAGAATGCGTCGTTGGTCTTTCGTCGCTACCCGGCGTCGGCCGAAGGAGCGCAAGAGTTTTCGTGTTGAGTCTTTGGCTTGCTGATCTCCTTTGTAGTCAGCAGGCGAAGTAGTTGAGTAGACCCCCCGCCCCGTAGCACTATGCACGGCGTGGAACCGATAGAGGAGCAGAGAAAAATGTCTGATCGAAACGAAATCCTGGGCGAACTCAGGACCATCATCGTGGAGACCCGTGGTGTCGACGAGGAAGAAGTCATCGAAGGTGCCACCCTGTTCGAGGACCTGGGCCTCGAGTCCATCGACTTCCTCGAGATCTCCTTCCGCATGGAAGAGAGCTTCGGCTTTCCCTTTCCTACGGATGATCTCGGCAACATCATGAACTCGGTCAACGAGAACAGCACCACCGCCGATGTCACCACTGCGCTCGACACGCTCGCGAACGACTTCCACATGAAATTCGATCGTAGCGCTGTCGCAGGCGTGGACCCCTTCGACGCCGATCAGCTGCGTGACTCTGTGCTGCAGCTCTTCACGGTTGGTGCACTCGTGGACTTCGTCGGCGCACAGGCCGCTTAGTCACGAGAAGCGTGAGCACTCGAAGATGTCAGGGTCCAGTCCGCGGGTAGTCGTCACCGGTCTCGGTGTCGCCTCACCTTTGGGAGTTGGCCGCAAGGCTCTCGCTGAGGGTCTTGCCTCGGGTCGCTGCGCTATCGAGGAACTCGACGGTCGCCTGTCCCTGGTTGCACCAGGGGCGGGCGCTCTCGTCGATGTACCTCGCAAGGAGTACCGCAACTATTTCGACACGCGCCTTCTGCGCCTGTCGACGATGACCCGGCAGACAACGCTGGGATGCATCGCCTGCGGGACTCTGCTCGAGGATGCAGACTGTCCTCCAAACGGTGCATCCTATCCCGATCGAGGTGCGTACCTCGGTTCGTTCATTGTGCCGCCTGATTTTGCCAAGCAGGCACGGTCAGCAGCGATCATGAGCCATCGGCCTGACAATGAGGCTCGCGGCTATGTGATTGATGATGCGCGCCTCGATGAGGCCATGAAGATGGCCTCTGCATTTGATTTCCTCCGCGCACTCCCCAACATGCCTTCGGCACACCTGAGTATTCAGGCGGGCTATCAGGGACCCGCATGCACCTACCTGGGTAGCGACAGCTCGGGTCTTCAGTCGATGGGTATGGCGGTGGGGGCTATTCGTTCCGGCACCGCCGTGGCGATGATCGCTGGCGGGGCTTTCTGTCCCTTCCAGGAGATCCACCTCGCCTGGCAACAGACTCGAGGTCTCTGGGCCAACTCGGACAACGGGCCGGGCGCGCGGGTCTTGCCTTATGGCCGAGGACGCAGCGGCACTCTTCCTGGCGAAGCAGGCGCGCTGTTCCTTTTTGAGGAGCGCGAGCATGCCCTACAGCGTGGGGCCACCATCCTTGCCGAAGTCACCGGCTTCGCGCAGCGCTTTGCCGCCCCTGGCGAGGGCGAAGATCTTGCTGTGCGCAGTGAGGCGTTGGGCGCTGCGTGCAGCGAAGGGGCCGTCGACTGGGTCGCCCCCACCGGCCTCGGTCATCCCGAACTCGACCTCCTGGAGGCGCAGGCATTCGAGCAGGCGCTTGGTGATCGGATCGACAGCGCTGGCATGGTCAATGTTGTGCCGCAGATGGGCTTCTCAGGTCCCGCCGCTGCACCCATGCAGCTCGCTGCGGCACTCATGGTTGCTCGCGGAGAGGCGACTGCTCCAGCGCTTGATGTCGACGCGGACCCCGGCTGTGCAGCCCTGGCTGCGAGCAGCGCTCGGACTGGCAGGACCGGTGCTGGAAGCGTCGTGCTTGGCTCGTCCTTCTCGTTGGATGGAGTACACGCGGCCCTCACGCTGCGCGTCGAGGCCTGAGCCTTGCCAGCTAGCGTCCATCCACAGAGCGACTATCTCGCTCCCAGTCCCCGGGTGGTCGTTACCGGTCTTGGCATGGTGTCGGCCGCCGGCCCCGATGTGGGCAGCGCCTGGAAGCTGATTCGCGAAGGTCGCTCTGCTCTTGCCCCTGTTGCGTTGTTTGACTCTGCTCCGTACGGCGGGGCGATGTCGGGCGAGGCCGGTTATTTGGAGCGCGAGGCCGGCGAGGACCGTAGCCTTCAGCTACTGCGACTGGCCTGTGTAGAGCTTCTCGCCGATGCAGGCTGGACCGATGAGCAGCGCGGTGGCGACACGGGCGTGGTGTTGGGCACCTGCCAGGGAGCCATCGAGAACGCTCGCGCTATCCATCGCGGCTTCTCCAGACGGCCGCACTCCGCGCCAACGGCCGAAGACCGTCGCAAGTTCGCCGAGTACCGGCCTGGGTTCGGCACGGAGTTTCTCGCTGATCTCGTTGGTGCTGAGGGCCCGCGGGCGACCGTGGGCATGGTCTGTGTATCGTCTTCAATGGCGATTATTCACGCGCTGGATCTGCTTCGTCGTGGTACCGCCCGCCGGGTGGTTGCCGGGGGCTTTGAGGGCTTCTCGCAGTTTGTGTTCAGCGGATTTCATTGCATCGGCGCCCTGGCAACCGGGCCGCTTCGTCCCTTCGACGAGGATCGTGATGGCACGGTGCTTGGAGAGGCTGCCGTCCTCTTGACCCTCGAGACCCTCGAGGATGCGCAGGCCCGAGGCGCCCACATCTACGCCGAGGTGCTCGGTGGTGGCTACGCGGCCGACGCCTTCCATATGACTGCGCCCGATCCGACAGGTAGGGGCCTTGAGCGTGCCATTCGTCATGCCTTTGAGGACTCGGGTCTCGGCGCGAATGACGTCGACTATGTCTGCGCCCACGGCACCGGCACGGTCTTTAATGACGGCATGGAGCGTGTGACCTTCGAGCGATTGTT
This sequence comes from uncultured Rickettsiales bacterium, assembly GCA_964512375.1. Classification (GTDB taxonomy): domain Bacteria; phylum Myxococcota_A; class UBA796; order UBA9615; family UBA9615; genus UBA6601. The sequence continues at coordinate 21,816 of CAZEIY010000011.1, forward strand.
CGCTGAGGCCGCGGCTCAGGGCAAGATGCCGGCGATCTCTTCAATGAAGTCGGTCTTCGGTCATACCCTGGGCGCTGCTGGCGCTCTGGATGCGGTGGCCTCGGTGTTGGCGCTCGACGAGGGCCTGCTGCCACCGTCTGTGGCGCTGGAGAAGCCCATCGCCGACTGGGACTTTGTTCGTGGAGCAGGCCGAGACTGTAACGGCGAGTTGCAGGTTGCGTTGAGCACTAACTCGGCCTTTGGCGGCAACAACTCGGCGCTGGTACTTCGTCGTCACAACGCTTCGGGGCAGGTATGAGCGGACAGCGCATTCTGCTCAGCGGGGTGGGCTCGGTCACCTGGGATGGCACCGGCCTGGCCGCAGTGGAGCGGGCCATCGATGGGAGCGCTACACCGTTCACGGTGGAAGAGCCCCTTAAGGGAATGAGCATCGAGGTGGGGCGGATCGGTCGGATCAAAGATCCCGAGTCTGCTGGTGCGTACAAGCGCTGGGGGCAGCTGGATACCTACTCTAGATATGGCTTTGTGGCTGCGCGCGTCGCACTGGAAGATGCTGGCATCGAGCGGGACACTGAGGTGATGAATCGCGTCGGTGTCATGCTCGGGACGAGCTTTGGCTGCATGGAGGAGAACCAGCGTTTCGATCGCTACGAAGTGGTCGATGGTGTGGTCAAGGGCGCCTCTCCGTTGGTCTTCAAGGGGACGGTCGACAACGCTCCCGCTGGCTGGATCGCCGTGGCGTGGAAGCTGGGCGGACCGAACGCTACCTTCGTGTCCGGAGAAGGTTCCGCTCTGGAAGCTCTCTGGTCAGCCGAGGGACTCTTGCGGCGGGGGCGTGCGAACGCGCTGCTGGTTGGTGGCGTCGAGCGCTTCAGTGATATGCATCTGCTCCTTGCAGATCAGGATGAACAGCGTCACGCCGCTCGCCTGGCTGAGGGTGCTGGCATCGTCGTGGTCGAGCGCGAGGACAGCATGATCGCGCGAGGGCGCACGAGCGCCGATGCCCACGCTGAGCTCCTGGGAGTCGCGCGTTGCTCTGGTGATCTTGCCGACTCGTTGCAGCGGGCTATGACGCAGCTTGCAGTGGATCCGGCTGAGGTAGGTCTTCTCTCTCTGGCGGTGCCTGCTCTTGAGCGGGTTCCCGTTGAGATTCGGGAGTTGTTTGGAGAGCGCACTGAGGTGGTCGCTGATAAGGAAGCCCTGGGCGAGTCTCATGGCGCCTTCGGTGGCCTCGCTCTGAGTGCTGCAGTGTGTCGGCTTGGCAAGGCTGGCGTTGGCTGGCAGGGTCTGCCGCTTGCCGTGATTCATGTGTTTGGCGAAGGGCGAGAGAATTTCTTCGCCGTCCTACGCGCGACGAAGGGAAGTTGAGATGGCTGGTTCAAGGGTCGTGATCACAGGAATGGGCGTCGTCGTGCCTCATGGCGATGACGTGGACGTTGTCTACCAGCGGGTGATCCGTGGAGAGAATGAGTGTCGCCACATTACCCGTTTTGATGCTTCGACCTACGCCTGCCAGATCGGTTCTGAGGTGCGCTACGAGGTGTCCGCTCCGGAGAAGATCGGCCCTTACACGATTCACAACGAGGCGCTCCGGTTTGTGGCGAGCGCATCTGAACGTGCGATCAACTCAGCGGGGCTGGAGCCGGCAGAAGGCGAAGCCCAGGGCCGGCGCGTTGTCGTGCTGTCAACGGGCGTGGGCCCCGCCAATATCGACTTCCTGGGTCCCATCGCTCTGCGTGTTCACGGGGATGACGAGGACCCCTACAAGGCAGATCTTGAGGCCTTCTACGGCGCCGCTCCCGGTGAGCCTGAGGCGCAAGGTCTCGACGAGTTTCACCTGGACACCGCGGCTCCGGCCTGTGCCATCCAGTTCGGCGCAGCCCACGTCTACAATACGGCGTCAGCCTGTGCTTCTGGCTCCCATGCCATCGCAGATGCGGCGGCTCTCATTCACCGGGGTGAAGCGGATGCAGTCCTCGCTGGTGGCGTCTGTACTCCTGTGACCCGGGTGCTGGTGCCTGGTTTCTCCATGCTGCAGGCACTCTCGACCCGCAACGATGACCCCGAGCACGCCTCTCGTCCCTTCGACAAGGGAAGGGATGGCTTTGTGATGGGCGAGGGTGCGGCCGTGATGGTGCTTGAGTCTGAGGAGCACGCTAAGGCCCGAGGCGCGACGATCCTGGCTGAGTTGGCGGGTTGGGGATACTCGTGTGACTCCTACCGGCTCACCGACCCTCATCCCGAGGGAGTGGGCATGGCACTCTGCATGACGCGGGCTCTCGAGTCGGCGGGCATGCAGCCCGAAGAGATCGATCACGTCAATGCTCATGGCACCTCGACCGCATACAACGATGCCGCAGAGACCCTGGCTATCAAGAAGGCTCTTGGCGATCACGCGTACAAGATCCCTGTGTCCTCGAACAAGTCGATGTTCGGACATCTGATTCATGCGGCTGGTGCCCTTGAGGGCTGCCTGTCCGTGAAGACCATTCTCGAGGGAGTTGTTCCCCCGACCATTAACTACGAAACCCCGGACCCCAACTGCGATCTGGACTACGTGCCCAACGTCGCACGTGAGATGCCCGTCAATGCGGTGCTCAAGAACTCCTTTGGATTCGGTGGAATGAACGTATCGGTGGTGTACCGCCGGTACCAGGCCTGAGCAACAGAGCCCAGGAGACAGACAGACCATGACTGCAGAAAGAGTAGTAGTTACCGGCTTTGGTGTTGCCAGCCCCTTCGGACTAGGCATCGATGCCCTCTATGACGGCATGCTCGCCGGTGAGTCGATGGTGGAGGCGCTGCCTTCTCCTCGCGGCGCGCTGGCACCCGGATACGGGGGCCTCATTACCCTCAAGCACGGCGCGGTTCGAGGCCTGCCCAACAGTCGCGACATGCGGCCAGGAACGATGACTCGCTATACATTCCTCTCCACCCTCGCCCTTGGTGACGCGATGACTCACGGTGATTGCCCCTGGGATGACGGGGATGGAGCCTTGCGTCGGGGTTTCTATGTGGCCTCGTACACCAACTCCGATCGCTTCGACAAGTACGTACGCTTTGCTCACCACGTCATTGATCAAGAGGGCGGTCGTCCCTTCATCAACGACAGCGAGGTGCCCAATGCGATCCGCAAGTTCACCGCTTTTGAGTTTCTCAAGCTCATGAACAATATGCCCACCGCTCACGGTGGCATTCAGGCCCGATGCCAGGGTCCGTGCAATACCTTCCTCGGTACCCCTTCGGGTGGAACGCAGGCCATCGGCCGCTCTCTCGCGGCGATTCGTGACGGTCTCGCGGACACCATGTATGCGGGCGGAGTCGGCTCATCAGCGCACGATCACATGATGATGGTGCGTGCCACTCGCGGCCTGAACTCTTCGGCTGATGTCGCCCCAGCCAAGGCGGGGCGTCCCTTTGACCGCGGCGCCACTGGCATCGTTCCCGGAGAGGGAAGTGCCGTGTTGGCTCTCGAGCGGGAGTCCACCGCGCGTGCACGCGGAGCTCGTATCTTCGGCGAGCTGGCGGGCTACGGTGAGTGGTTTGTGCCGCCCCGGACCCGTGAGAGTGTCCAGGCCAGCCCCGAGGCCACCATCCGAGCAGTCAACGCGGCCCTAAAGATGGCCTCGGCGAGTGCTTCGGATGTCGATGTCGTCGCCGTCCACGGTGAGAGCCGCAATGACCTGGACTCTCTCGAGGCCCAGGCCTTGTCTGAGTGCCTTGGTGCGCGCGCGCCTGAGGTCCCTGTTATGGCGCTTGCTGCCCATGTCGGTAGCGTTGAGGCAGCCGTCGGTCCCATGGGCTCGGCGCTCGTTCTTCAGGCTCTGAATTCAAGTCGTGTTCCGGGTGCTCTGAATCGTGAGGACCCCATCTCTGAGTACAAGGGCCCCACCGCTAGTGCTGCCATGGACATGGACCCGAAGCTGGGGCTCGTCACTCTGACGACACGCGAGGGTGTCAGCAGCGCGTTGGTCTTCAGAAAGCTGGAAAACTGATCGAGAAAGCCCAGCATTCGGACTACTTCGACCGCTCGAAGTC
>CAZEIY010000012.1:0-3317 GCA_964512375.1 uncultured Rickettsiales bacterium
GTGTGGCTTGCATATGTAGCCGGCGACGAACGATACGCCTGTGACCAGTAGCACGAACCATAGGCTGGTTGTCATATCCCGTTCTCCTTCTTATGAGCCAAAGCTCGCCGAACAATCCGGTAGCCATACGTCAGGCTGACCGCAGCCGTTGCTAATAGGATTGGCGCAAAGAACCAATGCGCGTACCGTGCAACGGCGAAGTTGATAATGATGGCCCCGAGCCCTAGTAGGCACGCCCTACCGCCCATCCGGCCAGAGGTGATGACGAGTGCGATAATCCCCCCAAGTATGCTGATAGCACCCACAAGGCTGAGCAGATCCAGGGACGCGAAGGCACTCTGAATGTGCTCAGCTCCTGGGGTGCCGGCTAGCGAGGCAGGTGGCGACACGATCCGCTCGAAAGCAGAACAGCCAGCGAGGCACATCACGACGACCATTTGCCACAAGGGGATACTTCGTTTCATGTTGTGAGATATCTCCATAGTGATTGCTCAGATTGAGCTCCTCGTCGGTGCCGTTAGCTGAAAGTGTCGCAGGGGGACACGTAGCCCTGGCCGGGATCTCATCCCAGCTTGGCCCTGCATCATTCTTGATATTCGTTCTGTGTTCGACGCACTGATTGCCTGGGCCAGGAACCCGATCGGCCCATGCCGATGGTCGTCATAATGGTCGTCTTGGATGCCGCCTGCGTCGTAGACTACCCCTATTTGTTTAGGGTGACTCTCTTCCCCAATAGACGACGGCACCGTTCGGATGCCCGAGCCTGGGGGGATTGTGGTCTCTAAGTGCGAGTACGCTGCATGCCCGGCGGATTTCGTAGGCCATCCTGTGTGCTGGATGGTCTTACCAGCACCAAGGCCAGCTGACACGCTGCATATGTGTGCTGCGTACACATTAGTTGTGGGTGTCTGATTTCCATCGTACTCGTGTCCACCGAGCTTCCAGGAGTTCTGCTGATGGAAGTCAGTGAGTGGGTCTCCAGATGATGTCTCATAGGAGAACTTTAGCTCCCACCCTTCGGACTGGTGGGCCTGGAGGAACATCCCACGGTCCGGCTGGTCGCCGTTCTCTAGCTCCGACATAAGGCCATCGCACATACTGATGTGGTTGATATTCTCACCATCAGTGGCACCAACGAAGTTCCCGAACATCCTGGCCTTGCCAGCCCTCGGATCAGTCGACCCGCCTCCCACATATGGGTACCACTCAAGTCCCCAAATGAAAGACTGTCCACCGTTGAGCATGTGCATGAAGCCAAGGTGCCTCTCCCACCAGGTCCAGAAGTAAGCAGCTACTTGGACAGGATCTTCTGCTGGGTATCCACCCTCCCAACCTTCCACCATATTCCCATCTTGGTTCTCTATCTCTGCGCCTTGCATATGGCTGCGGAACTTCATCACCGCATTCGGATTGTGCCGCTGCAAATATGTCGCACCCTGGTACGCCTTTGCCCACCTGCCGTCGTGTCGCCACTGGCACTTCTTGGATGAATCCCATCCGGTCTTCGTGCTCCACAGGTAGTCAGTCGTGTGTTCGGTCGGCTCGATCGCAATGTCAAGGGGTCGTCGAACTGAAGCCCAGTGTCGGTAGATATCGTGGGGTGTTAGGATGCTGTCATAGACCATCACTGGACCATAGGCAACCCTATCCACACCCTCGAATCCCGTTGTTACGTTTGTGTCGGAGTTTACTGCAAGGGCGAAGTGTGGTGTTGAAGGGAACGAGGCATGGATGCCGGTGCCTGATGATTGGTAGCGTCCGTCGACGTACATCCAGATCGTGCCGGCCTTGACTGTCACAACAAGCTGGTGCCACTCGGTATTCGTGAGGTGAGCACCTTCTTGTGTGTCGTAGTCCAGTACGCATGAAGCATCCCCAAGTGAAGCTGTGAGTTGAACACACCCCCATGCGCCATTCCTCGTGTACTCCCCTTGTACCTGTAACTTGTACGTTGTGTCGATCGAGTACGACAGGCCGGTGTAGTTGTAGTTCTGTACGCAGACCATTGTCCCTGGCCCCCAAGAAAGCGCATCAGGCTCCATGTCGTCATCGAAGTCCTCGACCATCCCCGATTCCTCGAACTTATACCAGATCTCCACAGTCCACTCGTCGCTTGTAATGTTGATCGGGTTCTCGTACGCCCAACCAGCACCGAGCGTGGATGGTAATGGGCTGATCATATGTGCGTCGGCGTCGTAGTTCCTAAAGACAGACGGGTAGTCATACCCGCCTGCGCGATCGAAAGTCTTGACCGCCGGGCCACGTATCCGGCTCCTCTCGCCAACCCCGTCGTCGTAGTAGGTTCCAGCCCGCTGCCGTTCGTGGTCCACCTGATTGATGGCGTCGTCGACAGGGGTCACCTCTCCACTAAGGTCTTCGTCTAACCTGAAACAGCAACAACAGGCGGGCTTGTAGAGCTCGTGCCTCCAGTCTCCGAAGGCGTCATTCATGTACCAGGTAATTTGGTCCCTGGGGTCTGTCTCGACCCTGTAGTAGAGTCCAAGAAGTTCGTGCCTTCTCGCGAGCTCAGCGAAGGGGTGGTACATGCTTATTCAGAACTTGCCGACCAGGGCGTTGTAGGCCGACATGACCGAGAGCCCGGTCTCGTCGAAAGCAACCAGGAGGTAGCTTCCGCCCTCGAGGTCAACCGTTACAGATGCACCATTGTCTTCGGTGTCCGTGACCAGCCTGATCGAAGTGTCCCCGTCGTTGAGCTCCACCACATCACAGAACGTGTCTCCGTCCGTGACGAGGCTGTCTGAGGCTGGCCCCTGTACTGTTGCATCACTAAGTGTCCAGGTCAGCTTTGCCACGAATGTGGGAACCCAGCATTCACTTGGGGATATCTGGCATGGAGAATATGTGTAGAGCCTGGTGATGATCTGAAAGTCCTCAGACCCATTCCCGTAGACCATGACCTTCGCCACGTTCGCCGACTCTGTGTTGACGTACCCACTACCACCTGACGGTGCACTTGTAAGCACCGATGCGTGTGTGTCTGTATTGCCTGACTCTAGCTCCGAGTACGCTGGGTACCAGTGCCGTTTGTTTGTTCTGAGGACAAATGCCTCAACGCCGTATGCCATCCTGGACCTCCTGATTCTGGTCGATCTGTTCCTCTATCCGCTCGATACGGAGCTCGAGTTGCTGCTGTCGAACAGTCACCTCCGTCAGCCTTCGTTCGATGGAGACGGTGCCCCATATGAAGGCTGAGAGGATCGTGAACAACATAGCGATCATGCCGACCCAGTCCCGGTGGGATAGGCGGACTGTTTCATTGCCGTGTCGTGTCATCGAAGAAGTTCCTTCTTGGGCCG
>CAZEIY010000012.1:3327-16456 GCA_964512375.1 uncultured Rickettsiales bacterium
GGCCGGTCGCCTGGGTGAGGGCATGCCCCCACCCAGGCTGTCAGCCGGATCTAGATTCAAGGAGCGTGGACGCCGATCATTCCTGCACACCAAGGTGAGAGGACGTCGTAACCCACGAGCATCTGAGACTTCAAGAACTTCACGTTGCGACGATGATCGTCTTCGATCACTGTCTGGATACCAGCAGCCTGGACCATGCCGATAGCGGCATTGCCTTCACTGGCACCTGCCAGAGCAATCGCAGCGGGTCGGGCCGTAGCCTCTGCCGCTCCGTCTGCTACGAAGTCGTACTTGTCCATGTTGCTGTCGATGAGCTCGTACCGCTCACCTGTGTTATCGAGCCAGTCACCTGGCAACGAGTTAGAGACCACGAGTCGGAACCCTTCAAGGTACCCAATCGTCCGCATGTTGAGATCCCATGCTTGTGACGAAGTGTCCTTCGAGTAAGGGTTGCCGGCGGGACCGTACGAGACTGTCCCTGAGGCTGATGAACCACCATCGACTCCCCAGAGGGTGCCTTCGTGGCGGAGGATTCTCCGAATGAACGGAGAGATAAACAACACGCGACCGACCTCGGGCACATGGTTGTTATCAAAGCTCTCTGCGAGTTCCGCGACATCATCCCGGAACGCAGAGGAACCGAGGGTTGAGTCGGGGTAGTTGTCAGCGAGGGCCGAGCCATCGTCCCGGTACACGACGCTGCCACCAGGATAGATCCCGGTTTCACCACCGTCGAGTGCTGCCTTCATGGCGATCGTGGCAATCTTGCGATCGTTGTCCACGGCCAAGCTGCGGCCGATCTTTGTGCTGAACGGTTGGAGCAGCTCAAAGTGTGCGAGGTCCAGATCAATGAACGGGACGTCGATTGCGGCAACAAGCATGTCGTCCACTCGGACTGTCTGCTCACTCATCTTGACCTTGCGGCCCTCGATGAAGTTACCTGGTTCATGGTAGCCAGCCGCGAGGCCGCCTTCCGCTGCGAATGACTCGAAGGTGCCATCTGAGGCACCGCCGGAACCGTCACTGTCATCAGTGCCAGTACCGATGTCATACACTTCAATGTCCTCGCCGAGCACAGGCCACTGGGCCATGTGTCCACCGTCGAGTTGTTTCATCGCCATGAACTCACCCTTGCGATCGTAGAACACAGTACGCTGCCTGAAGGCATCGAGAACTGATCCTGAGAACAGCTTGAGAGCGAGATCGCGGTCTGTTGGCGATCCGAGTGCGGAGTCCATCAACCCGCGTGCTGGGGCTGTGTTTCCTGAGTTTGTAAGGTCGAGACTCATATGTCTCTCCTTCCCTTGAAAGAGGTTTCGTGAGAGTTAGAACGTGTCGAGGTATCCGTTCGTGGACCGGGCAAGTCGGACATAAATGTCCGCCCTGGTATCCAGCCGTTCTCACGGGCTCTATCAGAGAATGACCACGCCCAGCCATAAAGACTGGACGCAGTCCTGGGGGTAAGGGTGAAGCCGCTAGGCTTCGGTGTTAGTTGTTAGGTACTCAGTAGCCCCGTCTGCATCAGGAGTGACTTGATCGTCGCCCGGTTCTTTCTGATCAGCCGCATACGCCGGCTCTTCCAGCTTCTGCTCCAGATCCCGGAGTTGTTGACGGAGACTCTCATTCTCCAGGCTGAGCGATTCTGCCTGTGCGGCCTTGGGTGCTGCATTGAATGCTTGCATAGCTGCATGGAATGAGTCCTCCGGGTTCTTGCCCGTGCCACGGTGCATCCACTCACCTGAGTGCTCATGTACCAGGTTGCATACGATTGTTGTTGTTCCAGCGATCTTGTGCCACCGTGGCCTGAGCTTGTGATCCATCTGTAGCTTGATGGCTCTCGCGATGTTCTGTTTCGATCTAAGGCACATCTGGCTCATCGGTCAACTCCTTGCACTACGTGCGGTGCGGTGTTCGCCATTCGCTTCTTGAATGCGGCGTCGACGTACCCTTGATCCTTGACGCGACGAAGCTCGTTCACCATCTCGTTGCTGTCTGCGAAGCCGGCCGAGGTGTTTGGCATGGCCTGGCCGGAGAGTAGTGATCCACCACTTCCTGCTCCGGTTGCTATTCGGTAGTCCCACAGCATCTCCTTGATCGCGCCCTCATAATGGGCGGGCTCACCCAGTCGTTTATTCAGTTCCGTGAGGCGTTCCTCTGGGACGTTCATGGCGGCCCAACGTCGTAGACCTTGCCATTCTTCCTCCCCACCACACAAGTTCTGTGCGTTGCGGAGCATCCCCTCCTGGGCATACTGCCCATTGCGGGCGATCGCGATCTGCCCGTTCATGTACTGGTCGACGATGAACCGGCTCCACCCACCATTCGCGAACTTGGCGTACTGCTCATCCGTGAGTCGACCATCGGCTGCCCAGTTGGCATTCACCTGGGCGGTGTCGAGCTCCATGGACGCGAGCAACTGGTCGATGTCCATCGTCCCCTGTTGCGATCTCTCGCCGAGCTTGGTCTCGAGGGACTTGTAGCCGGCCTCGAGGTCGTCGACGCTTGTGAACTTGTCAGCGTATGACCGGGCGGTCTCACCCTGGTCGCCAACTTGTGCGTCCTCTGGGATGATCGAAGTGGTCGTGACCTGGGCCTCGGTCTTGGGTGTCTGTCCACTAGCCTGGAGTCCGAACATGGGGTTGCCACCTGGTGCGGCTCCTGGCTGGCTGGGACTGATGTCCCCAGGCGTGATCTCTAGTCCACCAGATGGTGGTGCTGATTCATCAGGCATATTGTGGTTCTCCGTCTATGGGCACTTGTTCCATACGCTTGCCCTGTGTCTTCATCGCAGTCTCTGCGGCCATGGCCTGCACCTGCTGCTGTTGCTGTGCTTGCATCTCTTGCTGTACCACCTCTTCTGGTTTCACCAGGCCAGGCTCGTAGATCCCGGTCTGTCTGACCAGGACATCCAGCAAGACTCCCTTGTCTACCCTCATGTTCATCTCAGGCCCGAGCTGTGCGATGATCTGCATGAGCTCGAGTAGCTTCATCTTGTCAGTCTCGTTCGACAACGCCTGGAGTCCAGTCACTGCCTGGATCTCAATGGAGTCGTCGGGTAGTGACGGCAGTTCTCCGTCGTCTGTCATCTTCTGGCGGATCCTCTCGATGAGTGGGATCTGCATGCTGTCGGCGATCGGTGCATACACACCGCCGAGTGCGCCTTCGATCTCCATCGCCACACGTTGGACGTGGAACCTCGAGGCACGCTCGTAGCTCGGCATCTGCTCGGCCTCCATGAGCATGACTGCGGTCAAGTCCTTGCGGATACTTTCCCTGGTCGACGCTACGACATTGAAGTCGGTCAGCCTGTCGGCCTTCAGCATGCTCACGTCGGTTACCTGACCAGCTTGTACGCGGGCCTGGATCACGCTGCCCGTGGGCAAGGCGAGATCCTGTGGTCTGACCTGGCTGTTGTAGTCCAGGCAGAAGAGCTGCTTCGATGCGATTGCACCGAAGTCCAGGATCCTCTCGGTTAGTTCGTTGTGACTTCTCACGTCCCCCAGGTTCTCCCCGATGAGACCTTCGCCGTAGTTCCCTGTCGGTGGCAGTGAGTAAGGGGTGGAGAAGAAGGGGCTGACCTTCTCCTCGGTCTGGTAGACCAGTCGATCGTTGACTTCCTGGGTGATGACCCACGTCTTACTCAACGTGTTCCATTCTACCTTTGTGTACAGTTCCTCGAGCCGGCGGTCTAGGTCTTCCTGGACCAGGTGATCGAACTCCAGGCCGGCGGCTTCGATCTCCTCTGAGCTGAGGCCCAGTGGGTCGATCTGTTCTCGGATGATGTGGTACAGAACGTCGCCGGCTGAGTCTCGCTTGGTGACATAGTTGTCACGGCGGAACACCTTCAGGTTGTAGTCATCGGTGAGCTGCGTGAGCACGTCACCTGTGATCAACAGCTGGCTGATTGCTAGTCGTTGTCTTGTTCTGAAGCCGGCGCGTCGTGCGTTGGATCCTGCCATAGTGTCTGCACGGTCGAGCTTTGATGCGATCATCAGCTCGTGCACATGCAGTGCTGCCTCGAACTCTTGGATTTCAGCTGGGTCGAGGCTCGTGTCAAACCTGAACCTACCCGCTGGTCGCAGCCTAAAGAACGGTGCGTTCGCTGGGAAGAGTGCAGTAAGCAGCTTGCCCTCGAGGTTGGTCACCCCCCTGGCGGCCATGCTAGAGAACGGTTCCGGTAGCTTCTGCGACTCGTCCCACCCATCAGGTGGGAGGATCCACGGCTTCGTAAGCGAGGCACAGTGACGTGCTCGCTCGAGTGACTCCTGGCGATCTGCATCGTCGCGATCGAAGTCTCTCTTGAATGTTTCGCCGGTCATGCTGGCGTGCTAGTTCCTGACCCGGCACCATACTTAGGGAGCTGGAGCGAGGACACATTCCCTGAGTCGACTCCAAATAGCCTGTTACGCTCGTCTTCGGTGAGCTCAGAGAACGCGGCTTCATCGACGCGGTCCTTGCCCTCTGTTAGATCCGACGAAGCATCCACCAGGTAGTCGTTGTAGATGTTTGTAGTTACACTTCCGCCCATTCTAGCTCGCCTCCTTCTGCTTCTCGAGCAGTCTGTTGAGTTCCTCTACGACCGACCTCCGGCCGGCTAGGAACACGAGCTCCTTGCAGGTCTTGCAATCAAGATCCGGTCCCGTCACTGTCGGCGGTGGGTTCAGTATCACCAGCTCCTCGATTAGTTGATCTATATGCTGTGGGAGGTGCGCCGGGAGTGAAGGCATGTCGATTCTCCGTAAGCCACAGAAGTAGGAGGCCGGGGTTCCAACAGCTCCGTGGAGCGTTGACACCACCGTCCGCCAGTACCTTCCTGGCGATAGTTGTACAGTTGACGGGTTGATACCGCCCGCGTGTTAGCCACATCAGCCACCGGGCTGCGTGTGCGTAGAAGAGATTCCAAGCCCAACCAATGCGTCCCACTGGTGGCCTCTCGAACTGTCCCAGGTCAATAGGTTCTGGACTAGCCCAGGCAACCCACCCGTTGATCCCCTTGTAGTTCTTGATAGCATCCTCATGGGGTGTGAACTTCGGACCCTGGAACTGACAGTCGACGAAGACCTCAGAGTCACCAGGGAGCACATGGATGTGCCTAGTGCCGATCCCCCACTTCACCATCGAGGCAACCCAGAGCCAGTAGAAGGTCTCGGGGTGCCGCCTGAACAGCCTCCAGCACATCTTGATCTTCTGCCTGGCTGTCTTACCCTTGAGAAAGTCCGAAAGCGTGACGCCCTGGACGAACATGAGTACGTATATGTATCGGTTTCGCTTCATTATCCTGGTACCTTGTGTTAGTTGAAGAAGTAGGGGGAGTCCATGACGACCCCCAAATCGAGGGTTCCTTGTGCTGGTGGGTCGGGGATCACCAGCCCTGGGTATGCCTTGGACCACTCCTCGTGGAGTCTCTCGACCAGGTCCATTCCATGCAGGCCAATGAACTGCCGGCGGAGGATCACGTCCAGCTCGTCAGTTGTGGCTGCATGGGTCCAGAACGAATCGTGCACCGAGGCGAACTCGACGTCCTCATCGGCACACTCAATGGCTGTGCCCTGGGCATGGCATCCATCCCAGCTGTGCACTATGTTCGGCGGTGCACCTTGGACCTGCTTAGCCAGGGACACGGGGGCGTTCATATCTGCGACACCTATGCTCAGACGTTGGAGGCAGGTGCGGATCTGGAATGTGTTCGTGCGGCGATAGGGCTGCACCACTGGGAATCCGTATGGTGTCGTCCATTGCACTGCCCGAGTCGGCTCGTGTTTGACCATCAACCTGGCCGAGGTCTCGAGCCATTGCATGATCTCACCGGCGGACTTGAATGTGTCGCCAACGGAGGCGAGCACCTGTTGTGACAGATAGTTCGAGGCAGGGTAGAGCTCCTCCTTGGGCACCCCACGCTTCTTGAGTTTGTCCTTGATCTGCGACCTGGCACCAACTCTCGTGAGGTTGTACACCGTGGTCATCACCGTCTGCTTATAGACTGGTCTCTCGCAGTGCTTTATGACTGACGCAGCCAGGGCATTGCCACTCTTCGCATCGGCGGTGATCCTCTCTAGCAGGTTGCCACCCACCTCGAGGTATGCGTCCTGCGGTGTAGGGCCAGGGATGATGTTCACCAGCTCAGCAGCTGCGGCGTCCCTGCCGGCGGCAGCGTAGTGTTGGATGCCGTTCTGGCACCCGTCTCTTTGCACAGGCAGACGCTCCCCGATGTCGTCGTCAACCAGGGCAAAGCAGGCAGCGAGGAACTGGAACGGATCATCGGCCGCAGCCCAGTCGTCGACCTGGGCGAACGGGTCGTTGGCGATCGCCCGGACCTTGCCCATCTGGTTCTCAATAAATGAGACCCGGCCCTCGAAGTCCCCCTTGTCGAAGCCGAACATATTCGCAGCGTGCACCTTGAGCCAGAACCTTCCCCTCTCATTGAGTTCGCGACGCCTGGCGAAGAGCATCAGGCCACGGGACACGTCGTCCCCAAGGTGATTGAGTACGGGTGGGATTGGATACAGCCTGGCTCGGAAGCACAGCTGATGAGGCAGGTACCAGTTGCTGGTCTTCAGCCGATCGGCGAGCTCTATCTTCTGGATGAACTCCGCCCTGGCACCACGCAGCCGGGCGTTCTCACCGTGCACATCATGTGCCTCGGCCTTCCATCGCTTCAGTGCCTCGGCGTTCGTGTTGATGTCCGCCGGCTTCTCTGGCATTGGACGTAGGTCTGAAAGTGGTAGGCACCCAACACCACCACCGTCCTCCCATATTCTCCGCATCACATCGAGCACCCTGGTGTTGACCGTCCACTCCGTCGAGTTGATATTGTTGACCGCCTCGTACACCAGGCTCATGCTGGTGGAGCTCTTGATCAGGCTCATCTGCTCAGCCCTGGGCTTGGATACCAGCGGCGGCTTGAGCTTGATGTACCCACCCATCGACTCGTCGCTCCATGGGCATGGTTCAACGACCATCGGCATGAAGCGTGGCCGAAGATGCTGACGGTACAGGTGTCCGTCCTCGATCACCTTCGCCCCAGCGTCAGTGAACCGGACCACCCCCTTGAGCTGACCGTCTCGCCACTGCTTCTTGTGCTCGAAGCACGGGGTCCATTCATCTTGGTAGCCCTTGACAGTGGCGACACCAATCAGGAGCTGGATCAGCCTGGTGCCTATCTGGGCACACACACGCCTGCTCCACTTGGGATCGTCGAGTGTCTTCTTGGCCCAGGCGTTGACCCGGCCCACCGTCATACGCTTGAACCGTCGCTCGAGGATCTCGACGGACTCGGAGTGATCCTTCCGCATCTCGTCATGGTGTATCTCAGCGATCACAGCGTTGCCCACACCATAGGCTGCCTTCACCAGGAGCTGGCCGTTGATCTCAGCCATGCACCTGGACAGCATCTCGTGCATCACAATCACCGCCAGGCGGTCGGCCCCCAGGGAAAGCATGATCGGACCGTAGATCGCACGGCCCACACCTGGTCGACCAGCTGCTATGTGCCTCTGCTCCTCACGGACCGCAGCCCGCAGCGGAGTGAACCAGTGGATGATCAGTCTCTCGGCTGGCTTCAGCGATCCACCGTCCCCACGTTCGATCGCCTCGCGAGCCAGTCGCCGGTACCGATCGGCACCACGTCGGGTCGCCTCAATCTCGAGCTCGATCTCCTCGGCGAGCTTCGTCCCTTCAAGTGCTGGACCGACGTCCCACTCCAGAGCCCCTCTTGGTGCCAGTGGGCTCATGGTTCAATCACCTCTACGGTCTCGAACTTCATCGCCCCCCTGGCCTTCACGATGTGCAGCGGCAGCCTCCCGTACTTAGCCCATAGTTTCTTGTTCCGCTTCCAGGGGCCAGTCTCCATGCCCTTCACCTCAACGAAGTGAGGCGTGGCACCCACTGGCACAACGAGGAAGTCGGGCTTGTATGTGTTCTCTGGTACGCCCAACCAGGTGGAC
Organism: uncultured Rickettsiales bacterium; assembly: GCA_964512375.1. GTDB lineage: Bacteria > Myxococcota_A > UBA796 > UBA9615 > UBA9615 > UBA6601. The sequence continues at coordinate 11,271 of CAZEIY010000012.1, forward strand.
GGTTGGCAGATGTAGGTGTGGAGGATCCCCTCCGATACCCACCACTCGAGTAGGTGAGCGTATCGCATCTCTGCTTTCGATCCAAACGTGCGACCCAGGTACCGTCGGTCTTCAGCTGGTGAGGTGTTGAACTTGTTCATTGTTGGCATCCTTGCCTGTGGACTCGAGCTGACTATTGACAGCTTTGATCTTCTGTTCCCTGATCAGATAGAGAACGTCCTCCCTGGTGGCACCGTCAGACACCCAGGCCCGGACATCCTTGGCCGGCGGGGTGATGATGAGAACGTAGGGTACCACTGGCAGTAGCACCTTCAATAATGAGGCAGCACCACGCTGCCCTGGTTCGTCGGAGTCCGAGACGATGACGACACCTCTGCCTACGAGTAGCTTCTTCAATAGATCTGTACCGCCCGAGCAGCTCGGTCGGCCCACGGCAGTGAACCCCAGGCTTAGCATCGCAGCGGTATCAGTCGGCCCCTCGCAGACCAGGACAGTGCTCGGCCAGGTCTTCACTGGGTTCGGAACCATGAACAGACCGCTCGATGAGCCGGAGATGCTCCGCTTGGATCCGTCCAGGAACCTGGTGCGTATCCCCACCACGGTCTCCGGGTCGCTGTGCATTGGGAACGTCCAGCAGTTCTGCTCCTTGCACCAGCCTAGTCCCAGGACAGACAGGTACACGCCGACCATGCCGAGATCCTTGCCGAGCTTCTGCGACATTCTGTAGGTGCACGAGTCGTAGAACTCTTGCTGCTTGGCTCGCCAGTCCACCACAGGCTTGGGCTTCGACGGGTGCACCAGGCGGACGATGGTGCTCGGTGCCCGGTACTCTGGTCCCCCTTCTTCTGCCGGGCGGAATGTCGTGCCCCCATTGGCGTCGGCCTTGATAGCCCGCCAGCCAGGCGGTGCGTCTTGGACCCTCATGCACCGGGCCGCCCCGTCATGCGTACGCTGGCACCAGTCTGGCTTCGTGCAGATCTCGCACGGCTCTTGGCGGGTGACGCTAATCCATGGGTTCATGTGGTCCCTCCTTGATGTTCAGTGGGATGCTGATCTCCCTGCATAGCGTCACGAACGCTCTGGCGGCTACTGCTGGTAGAACAGCGTTGCCGAGCGTACGGAGTCGGTCCACCCGGAGGGGAAGCCCATCAGCTGCTCCACCCACGCCGGATTCAATAGTCCGGGGCTGTTCCCATTCGTGTTGGGGTTGTCCTGGTCCGTTAGGCCAGCAGCTACCCCCAGACTCTTTCCCGGCTTCCCCTTTGATCGACCCTCCTCGTAGTCTGTCACCCTCTTCTGGTAGTTCTCCACCGGCTCGTCGTGGTTCCCCCGGTCGGCGTGTATCCCCGTCGGCGTCGGCCAGTTCTTCTGTACATCGTTCTGTAACGATCTCGTCCCGCCTGTTTGCCTGCCCTCCTGTTGAAGACGAGCCATCCTTTCTTGTGCTGACTCCTGCGTTTCGTTGATGCTCGTCGCCCGTGGCGTCGACCAGCGGACCTGTTGATCCAGACCCACCTGCGCCAAGCGGCCAGTCTCCTTGTCGTACATCCTGTGTCCGATGTCCCCCTCTAGACGCTCCACTGAGATCCCTGATGGGTTCGCCGCTGGCGTTCTCCATGAAACCGAGGATAAACCATCGCTTACGCAGGTGTGGTGCGCCCACTTCCGATGCAGTGAACACTCCTGCCGCTGTTCGGTAACCCATTTTTTCCAGGTCGCTGAGGACATTGTGGAGAACTGAGTGATACCCAGGTGACTTGGCTGATGCGATTCCATCGACGTTTTCAAAGAAGACGCAGGTCGGTCGAAGAGTGTGGAGTCCTCGAGCAATGGCCGGCCATAGGTGTCTCGGATCTTCCACGCCATCACGCTTTCCTGCGTGGCTGAACGGCTGGCACGGGAACCCGCCAGAGATGATGTCCACACACCCATGAAAATCATCCCATGGGAACTTGTGCAGGTCCGTGAACACAGGAGCTGAATCCAGCCCACCCGCTTCCATCTGCGTAACCAGGTGCGTGACAGCGAAGGCTTCGATCTCCACATAAGCGATTGTTCGGCATCCTTCGACCACTGCTCGCAGTCCAAGGTCGATGCCTCCGATACCGGCGCAGAGGCTGATATGGTTGACGGGAGGATGATCATTTGTTGCACTCCTGGAATCGTTATCTTGCATTAGCAGTACACCATTGGAACGATGCCAATGATAATAATGAGGCGAGGCCAATAGAGTCGGCGGCTGTACATAGGTGAGCTCCTTTCATCATTCATACCCCTGTCCTCCTATTCTGAATAGGCCAGCACCAAAGGCAGCCGCGAGTTCCGGGTGAGTAGCTGTGAACACCAGCACGTTGTCACTGGTGAAGCCGGCGGACAGCATGCCTACCTCCACCAGGTCTGCGAGTATTTCACCATCGTTCATGCTGACCGTGGTCTCGAGCACAGCATTCAAGATGACAGCTCGAGCTCGTTCAGTTGGGATCGTATTCTTCATCTGAATATCCGGTCGAGCTCGATGCTCGCCGCCTCCTTGGTCAGCTCAGTGGACAGGCCGTGCTTCTTCAGCCACCTGGCTTGCTTGATCGAGCACAGACCTAGCTTCTTGCGTCGGAAGATCTCTCGCTGGATCCTAGTGGCCTGCTTCTTTGTCATGCTCGAGGCGTCGAGCCCCCACTTGAGCAGGAACTCCACCTGCTTGGTGGACGCAGGCTCGTCGCTCGCTTGTCGAGGCACGTCGATGTCCAGGATGTCGAATGGGTCGTAGTCCCTTGTCGCATACTTCACCTGGGCGGTGAGCTTCTCACGCTTGGCGATCTCATCCCGCTTGCGTCGCTCGGCCTCGAGGCGGAGCTGCTGGTCTGCCTCCACGAGTGCCTCGTCAATGTCATCGGTCGTGCCTTCCCTTAGAATCTCGTCCGCTCGCCGGCGTGTCTCTTCAGGCCACCGTCCCCCGAGCACGTCGACCACGTTCGCCAGCTTGTGCCGACCGCAGTTGCCTGCGAAGTCCAGGATGATGCAGCTGCTCTTGTCACTGTTGGCGATCGCGGCCCGCCGCATCCCTGGGGAGTCCACCAGCTCCACCGTATCAGGGAGCGGACGGAGACCGCGACCTATCTGTTGTACATACTTCCCCCATGACTTGGTCGGCGAGCAGCACACAACCATGCGTACCTGGGGGCAGTCCCAGCCCTCTGTGCAGATCGCACAGTTGACGAGGAACCGAAAGTCCCCCGCGTCAAACTCCTGGAATAACCTTCGGCGCAAATCTTTCGGGGTTCCGGCGGACACCACTCGAGCACAGTCAGGCTCGAGCCGGTTGAGCACCATCGTGATCTCCTCTGCCTGGGCCACGGTCGAGCAGAACACTACGTTCCAGGGCGAAGTTGCGACCTCGAACATCGGCACCGCCATAGCGTGTACGTTCCGCTCGTCCTCCATCACCTTCGCCAGGTCCGCACCATTGAGCTCGCCGCAAGTAGTGCGAACGTGCTCGTAAGTGAGACTCTCAACCTGGACGTACTTCATTCGTGGTGGCACAAGGTACCCATCGGCCATCGCATCACGGATCGTGTACTCGAACGCCACCTCCTCGAAGATCGAACCCAGGGCGATGTCGTCTGCCCTGGATGGTGTCGCAGTGAACCCGACCAGTCGATGGTTGTCGTTGTTCCCCATGTGGTCGATGATCTTGCGGTACGTATCAGCCGGTGCATGGTGTGCCTCGTCGATGATCGTGATCGACCAGTCGTCTGGCTGATCCACCAGTTCATATAGTCGGTGGCAGTTGGTGGCCGTGAGGGTCTGGACCGTGGCGACCACGACCTGGGGCCGGTCCCACCAGCGTTCCTCTGCGTGCCAGTCTGCCATCTCGATCCCCACCTCGAGGCCGGTCGCACGGATGGTGCCGGCAAGCTGGACAATGAGCTCCTCCCGGTGAGCCAGTACCAGGACGCGGCCCTTGGCGGCGAGCTTCACAATCTCAGCGATGATCGGAGTCTTGCCCGTGCCCGTAGGTGCCACAACCAGGCAGCTCCCTACACGGTTCAATGTTCTGACTACTCCATCGACGGCCTGCTGTTGGTAGGTGCGGAGAATCATTCAGATTCACCTGGGCGATTCCTCCACATCTCTTCCGTGATCCATCCGAGTCCCTTGCACACCTTGCACCTCGAGGCGGTGAACGTCCCGGTGCCGTCGCAGCTGTAGCATTCTTGCGACGGTCGCTTGCTGCGGATGTAGGTGATCGCGTTGATCAGACTGGGCCTGGCGTTGGTCAGTCGGATGTGGCAGCCAGCCGGCCGCGAGTGCAGCTCGTTGAGCTTGCGTCCCGCCTGGGTGATGAGCGTATTGATCTCATCGAAGAGCCGGCAGTCGGGCTGCGACGAAGGCCGCTCGCTGCGGATCTCCCAGTCTATGTCTTCGATCATCTCCCCAGTGGGCTCCCCCTCCTGTCGTTCCCGAACCCGTCGCATGACCTCCTTGCGATCATCTTCTGGCACAGCGGCTAGCTTGCTGGCTGCCTTCTGCTGGGTCACACCATGCAGCTGAGCCACCTCGCTGGCCGTGATCATGCGACGGGCATGTCGATCCGTGAATCCATGCTCGGCTGAGCAGTATTCCTGGAACGACTTGTAGCCACCTTCTCGGTAGACCTTGCCTTCTTTCATCCTTGCAAGGGCACGCCCAACGTGGATGAACGTAGAGAGTCCTTCCGTGATCTCTTTGTTGAGCGTGTCGTACTCATCCTTGAGTACCAGGGACTTTGGCATGGGTCAATCCTCGTCGGCGGCTAGGTTCATGAGCTCAGAGGGCAGCTCGGGAACATTGATCTTGGGGAAGAACGAATCGTGGGCTTCGATGAACTCGATGCCATCGGGGATATCCCCGTTGTTCATTACGTACTCTGTGATCGGAGTCTTGCGAGCCACTCGCCTATCAAAGCACGCCTCGAGTTCAGCCTTGATCTCATCGGGTTGCTGATCGAACCACGCCTGGAAGGCGGGCTCGTCGGCGACGGTGATGGACCCCTTCTTCGCCCGGTACCCAGATCGGCCATTGAAGAACTCGAAGCTCTTCTTCTTGCCGGACTGTTCGTCGATCAGCCTGGTCACGATGGACTGGAACTGGCTGCCGAACTTCCAGGCCAGGCCGGCACGACGTGCCTTGATCGCGGCCAGCATCGCCTT
>CAZEIY010000012.1:16466-25088 GCA_964512375.1 uncultured Rickettsiales bacterium
TGGCGTCCATATCTGAGCTTGCACGCATGAAGAACTCAGGCAGCCAGTCCTCGAGGTTGCTGCCCTTGATGGGGCGGACCTCTTCTTCAATGGATAGGATCTGCCCATGGATCATCTCGATCTCATCATCGCCATCGGCATCGAAGCCGACGACTGGTTGGATTGTTGTGAGTTGTGACATCAGAATGGAACCTCCTCGTCATTGAGTACCGGGACGTGTGATGGGGAGGGCATTGCAGCGTCACTCGGCTTGAGGATGATGACCTGCTTCGCGTTGTACCCACCGTACTGCTCGAAGTTCTTGCCCTTCACCCAGGTAACCTTGACCGGCCACCCATTGCTGCGGGCATCCTCGAGGTTCTTGAGGTCGGGGTCGAACATATCGAACACCTGGCCCTCGCCGGAACGATTGTCACCGCCGAGCTGCTTCATGGTCAGCGTGTGGATGTTCCACTGCTTATTCTTGAGCACGATGGACTCGAGCGTCCACTCCGCACCCTGGGGCGGGTCGCCCCCTGGACTAGCGACGTTGGCCGTGGTGGCCGCAGCTGGAGCCCTGGCTGGAGCCTGTGCCTTGCGAGCTGGTCGTGCCGGCGAGTCATGGTACTCGACGCCCATCATCTCTTCCGCCGGCGTCGCAGTTGACGCACCGAGCAGCGTGTACAGGTGACCGAAGTTGATACGACACAGCTTGGCCTCTGCCCTGGTCTGCGTCATCGAGTTGCGTGCGAACTTTGGACCCTCTGTCCACCTCGTCTCATCGTCACCCACGTACCCGACAGCCGAGGCGACGACCTTGTCAGTGAGACCGTTGGTCATCGAGGCCGTAGCCTGGAAGCAACCGAGATCCTTGTCGAATGTAACCGGCCCAACGGATATGGCGTATCCCATCGCATTGGCGATGGCGATGCCGCCGCCGACACACATGAACTCCTTGCCTTGGATTCCGGCCAGGTGTTCGCGTTGAATCTCGGGGGCCAGGATGCGTACCAGTTCTGAGTTCTCTTTGATCCGCTCGGTCGGCGTCATGGACGCACGGGCCTGAGCAGCGAGAGAGACAGCCGAAGAGGCCGCCCCCCCCGAAGAGGGAGCAGCCTCGCTAGAAAGCATGTCTTCGTGATGTTGAATGAGCTCGTTCATTTGGTGTCTCCGATCTCATTGATCTTCTGCATTGGTGGATTCTCCGTAAATGCGGGTCTCGTAGTCCCCTTGCCCGAGCTTCACGAGAAGCACGGCGTCCGGTGACTTTGGTGTGGAAGTGATGCGAGTGGACCGCCAACTGCGGATCATCTCGCCCAGTAGGCTAATGAGTCGTTTCATAGAACTCCTCGGGGATTGACAGGTAATGCTGGCGGGCGACTGCTTCGCTATGGCCGAGCCAACTACACGCTACATGAGAAGGATACACGCTGTGCCAAAGAGTGTCTCGGCTTTGGCGGAGTTGCTGGAACGTAAACGCATCGACCTCGGCTTTAGTGCAGGCAGCCCGAAGCAGCCGATTGACTAAGCCGTCGCGACCACGCTCTAGCAGGCCGAGCACAGTGTCATCGCCCTGGCCGGGATGCCTGAGAAGCTCGGCAAGCTCGCCCTCGAGGCGGACCTCGCGGCGTCGCTGCTTGGTGGTGGCCTTGCCACCTCGAGGAACGATGGTGATCCGACCATTCTCGAGGTCAACGTCACGCCATCGCAGGTGGATAGCTTCGCTTCGACGCAGGCCGGCGAAGTAACAGAGGCCGATCATCGTGCCGATCTCGTCGCCAGCTCCCATAGCTGATAGCACGTCGATCAGTGGCACGAGCCGGCGGTCGCAGCTGTCGGCGATTGGGGCCGTACCCACGAGATGCTCGACTGGCGAGCTCGAGCTCAGCTGCTCGGCGATCGCCCGCTTGAAGATGACCTTGGCCGCACGCACGTACTTGCACACGGTGCTCTCACCCAGCTGGCCGGCGAGCCACGCTCGCCAGTCGGTGCCACCTGATCGCGTCATGTCCTCGAGCTTGATGGTCGGCACAAAGAACTGAGACAGCAGGTCGCAGGCTCGGGAGTGGATTGTGAGGGTGGCCGCATCGAGCTCGGGCTGGCGGATCTCGAGGTATCGCTCGAGCCAAGATGCCAGCGTCGGCGAGGGGCCGAGATCGCGGCCGGCAGGCACGAGTGTGTGGCTGGCGATCAGCTGCTGTAGCAGCTTGACTGCCTCTCGCTTTGTCACACGGCCAAGCGAGAGACGCTTGCGGTGGCCGCGACTGTCGGTCCACGCGGCTTGGAAGTATTGACCATTACGGTGTAGTTGGTAGGTGGTAGGTGGCATGATGTGGTCTCCGTTATGTCTTGTCGGCAGAATACCAACTTGGTCTTGAGTCGTCAACCAGGGTGTGGTATCCTGCTCGCAGGTCTCCGCTTGGTAGGTGGAATCCAGAGCCCCCCGATCTTCGGATCGGGGGGCTCGTCTTTCATCCAGCTCCCTTTTTCTGGATGTCGGCCCAGATGTATTCGATGGCCGCCTCTTCGTTGGCGTCCGCCAGTTCGCAGTTCACGCGGTCGTCGTCTTCTAGGTCGTCGCTTGACTCCCAGCCATTGTCGCCAGTCCACCCTCGGCGTTCGGCTTCGTTGATGATGTCCATGATGCTAGGAGGACAGGGGTATGAATGACGGGATGGCTGATCCACATCGTGTGAATCCCAGTCGGTGTCCGGGCTTGCCCAGTACGTCCAGTAGACATCGTTCAGTATCTCCGCCTTGACTGCCTCGGTCACGTCTTCGCCGAGCTTGACGGCGAGCTGCTGTGCCCACTGGATGCACTGTTGCATCTTCGCCTCCTCGCCTGCCGGCGCGGTGATCGAGAGTGTGAGGGCGAGCTTCAGGGCTTCGCGGTCGTTCGTTGGTGTACGCATTGTCAGGTCTCCATGTTGTGCGACTGGGCGCGGTTGGTAGGTGGCCGGGATGGCCGCGAGTAGCCCGCCCCCGCAGGGGCGGGTTGGCTCGGGGTCAGTCGATGGCTTCGGTCGAGTGGTGAGTGAAGGCGATCGTCTGGGCGTGTTGACCCGTGAACCCGATGAAGTCCACGGGCTCGGAATCAGTGCGGCCATCTTCGACGAGCTCGGTAGCCTGCCTCGCGCTCTTCGCCTTTACCTCGTAGACGTCAATGCCGGTCTCCTCGTACGTACGCTCCATCTTGACCCTGTACGTCTTGGTCGGCATGGATGCGTCCACGACGCACTTGATCGCGTGGGCCACACGGGCAGCCGCGCCATGGTCCGGCACTTCGACGCCCTTCGAGTCTTCGGCGTCGAAGAATGAGGCACGCAGGATATGAGGCACGACGTCACAGTCCCACGCGCCGATGGGTCGGCCACCGCCCCACTCGATGGGTCGGTCAATTCGACCCCATTGAGCGTCCATCGCATACTCGTACCATACGCTGTCCTTGTCCGCATCCTGCTCGATGACATCGTAGATCATCGCGGCCATGTCGATCAGCTCCTGCCGGCGGTCGTTGATGCCCGAGTCATGGGCGAAATCGCCACGCCACCATCGGCCCAATTGCAACTGGGCGGATGACAGCTTCTCGTAGCCGACCCCGCAGTCGATCTTGGCGGCGTAGTGGGCGGCCTCTTCGACGAGGATTGCCAGCGTGTATGGGTTGTATTTGTCCAGTCCGATGTGCTTCATGTCAGGTCTCCATGTTGTGGCCGTGTGGCCGGGTAGGTGAAACAGCCGGGATGGCTGCCGATGCGAGGCCGCCGGCGTGGCGGCCCCGAGGTCGGCGGTCAGCCTGCCTGCGACTTCGCGATGAGAACGTCGAGACCACGGTCGATGCGGTTGTTCTCGCGGTGCTCTTCCCATGCTGCGGACAGCGATGCCAGAAGGACGGGGATGCGTCGCACTTCCGTAGTTCCACGGCCGGCATCGTCGCGGGCGTTGAGGCCAGCCGCCACGCCGAGCAGGTACGCACGCTGGAAGGCGTGGCCGATGCCGGACAGCCAACGAGCATCATGCCGCTTCCACCGCTCGTCGGCTTTGACCACTCGACAGGCATCGCCGATGCCTTGCAGATAGTGCTCGCAGACCATCAGCTTCGCCAGCATCGACGGCCGGGATTCCTTCGCCAGTCGCACGCACTGCTTGAGCTCGTACTCACCGTTGTTGGTGAGTGCCCACGTATCGTGGAGGTTGATGCAGGCGTAGAAGGCCGAGCGGATCGTGTCTTGGGTCTTGCGTTTGATGTTCATGGGGTCTCCAATTCTGGCCCATTGGGCCTGTTGTAGGTGAAGCTGCCGGCACGCCGCTAGGCGAGCTGGCAGGGATGCTCAGCAGTTGGTGAGGAGGTAGTTGTTCGCGTAGCCTGCCGTCGTGAAGGTACGCCGGAGTTTGAAGGGTTCCACGCCTGCACCGTCACCAGACCAGCAGGTATCGACGATGATGAGGTGATTGTCGAACTGCCAATGGGGTGCAGGGCAGGAGTCTGGTGGAGCCGCCTCCAGCCTGACTCTGGCATTCCAAGGGACGCCGTCGCGTGGCGAGCAGCCCTCGAATATCAACTCCTCGCCCGGATGGAGGGCGGCGATCTTGCGGATTCGTATTTCGCTTGAAGTGATCATGGTAGGTCTCGATTCTGGCCTTAGGCCGTTGGAGGTGATGCCGGGCGGGCGGCATGATCCGGGCCGCCCAGCGGGATGCTCAGAGCCCTTGGGCGCACTTGGCGGTGTCGAGGAAGCTCTTGGCGGCGTCGAGGTCGGCTTGGGCATCGGGGTCATCTTCGACGAGATCGCCGAGGATATCCACTAGGTCGGCGAGATGGTTGGCGGCCCTGCGGGCCTCGGCGTGTAGTTCGCTTGCGTCTTTGTAGGTTGCCATGGTAGGTCTCCGATTCTGCCGGCGTGGCCGGCGGTTGGTGGGTCAGGATGCGATCTGACGACGGCCGCCGAGCACTCGCTCGATGGCCGGGATGAGAAGCATGGGGAGCGTGCAGCCGAGCGCGATGCCGCCGATCATGGGCATCATCGCGGGGTCCGCAAGGGAGCCGGCCACGTCCGATACAAGGTTGCCCACGGCCGCCCCGATGATCGCCCCGAGGCCGGGCCGGGATGCCTTGAACACGCGGGCGATCTGTCCGTCGAGCTCAAGGCCCGTGTACGCACCCGCGATGAGCACGCCATTGTCTAGGAGGCCGAAGAGCAGGCCGTCGGGTACGAGGGAGTCGAGCATGGTAGGGTCTCCGGGGCTGTGCCCTTGCGGGCGGTGGTAGGTGGTGCCGCTGTCGGCTTCGATACGGGTACACTACCACCATCGGCCCGGCGATGTGGCACGCTTCGTGGATTATGTGCAGCCCATCGCCACGTTCATGCCCGGAATCCTGCATGGCGATGCCGTGAGCCCTGATTCAGGCCGTGCAAAAAAAACTTACTTTGTGCAGGCAGCTCGGCGTGAGAGCATCGAAAGGGGCAGGGCGTGATCGAGTGCCGAGTGCATCGGATGATGCGTGTACAGCCGCAGCATCCGGCCGGATCGGCCGGTCAGGCTGTGCCTGCGGCCGAGCTCGGGCTGGTGGTCGGTCACGGTCTATGGTGGACTGTGACCGGCGGCCATAGGGGGCACACGGGGCCGATCGAGCCCTCGATTGTGGCAGCGGTGTGGCCGGGCTTGGGCAAAACCGCATTCTTGGCTACGGGGGAGGGGGGCTCTTCGGCCGCCGGGATGAAGTACGTAGTGCCCCTCGCGAGTTTCCCGACCGACATTCGCCGGTCCCAAAAGCGGACATTATGTCCGGTTTCACCATGTACTAAGATAACGGCGGTTTCATTTGGGAGGGGTCTCTCTGGAGGTCTTTGGGAAGGCTCTATTGAGCTGCTTCTTGCGGCGGTGACATCCGGGGCATGGCTTGACACGTCCACCTGTCACACGTTCAATAGCGGCGGCGATATCGTCGCCGAGTCCCTGGGATTCCTGCGGTGGCTCGGGGTCGGAGTTCTTGAATGGGAGCTTCTTCTTTCGCTTTGGGGTTTCCATCAGTGGGTTGTCTCCATCTGGACCTGGTCCGGCAGGTCATCTGGCAGGTCATCCGGCCTAGCGAAGTCCACCAGGAGAATAGTCCTGGTCTCATCGGAGTGATTCCAGGCTTCGTGTACTTTCGTGTCGTCGAAGACCAACATGGACCCCTCGAACAGGTGGAATGTTTCGTGCTCCGTGAGCCAGAACTTCCCGTCCTCATTCCTCGAAGACCAAACCTTCAGGGTGCCTTCCTTCACACAGACATCTGGAATGCTGAGCCCCAGGTGGAATCTGAGGACGTCCCTTGTGTACCCGACATGGGGTCGGATATGGGTATCTGGACCCAGGATCGAGAACCCGGCTGACGTCATGCCTGGGATCCTTGTGACCAGGTCGGTCGTGACCGGGCACAGCTTGCAGTTCTCCTCCATGTTCTCCCCGAAGGCTCTCAGGCCGAAGATATCCCATTCCCCTGAGTAGAGCTCGTGCTCGTGCCACCTGGTGAGCTGAGCCTCATGCAGCTGCTCGGACTCATCTCTGATCGTCGTCCAGTTGTCGGCTAGGTCGGTCGTCCACTTGAAGTGTTCGGGGGGGTAGAATATCGTCATAGTTGTGTCTCCATAAACTCGTTGATTCGTGAATCTGGTGTCCAGCTGATCATCCTGATATCTGGGTTGTTCTCATGGAAGCTCTGGAGGCCGGCCAGGGTCTTCTCCTGCTGGTGAGTCCTCTGGGCCTCGAATGCCACGCTCTGTGGCTCGTCATCACGGATACCGTAGCTCCACTCATTCGGTCGTGCCAGGTCGCAGCCGGCGTAGATCAGTGTGTCGTATCCGATGCTGACTGCCCAGACCGAGGCGAAGCACACGGTCTTCCACATTGTTTGTGTGTTGGTCTCGAGCCTCTGATACTCAAACCTGGTGACTTGGTCGGTAATGGGGAGCTCGATACCAGTCTTGTGGAGCTTCCGACCATGGAGCCGGTCCCCCTCGTCATTGACGTGGAACTTGTGTGGAATGACCTTGACGATGCGATCATCCTGGGCCGCCTGGACCCCCTGTGTGCCATGGTTCTTATTGATGGGGTCGATGAACGCCCAGAACTCTGGAAGGCGTGAGGCGACGTTGTAGAGGCTCCTGATGGCAGTGGATATGACGACCACCTGGTGCTCTGATTCGAGCACTTGTGTCGGGTCGAGGGACGGCCCACTGCAAGCCAATACGATCGCGTTCATTAGTAGCCAAAGGTCTCCTGGTAGTCCTGGTTCATCTCAACGAGGTGGGTCACATCTGGGATCTCCTCCTCGTCTTTGTATCGTCCGACCGAGCTGTTCTGGACCACACCCTTGTGCCTTGCCACCTCGTACATCCGACCGGCACCCCTCTTCTCCTGGGAGTGCAGGAGGTTGGGGAACCCATCCGTGGAGAACCCAGTGAGGTCTCTGATCTTCTCTTTCCAGGGCTCAGGATCTTCGACGAAGTCCTTGTAGCGGAGCCACAGATCAACCTCGAGGCCGTTCCCCTTCTTGGTCTCGACGGCGTAGCGTGCCATCGTGTCGAGCCACGAGTACCGCTCTTTGAGAAACAGCGTCTTCACCACCTCAACGTCGCCGTTCTTGACACTCGGAGGTCGGCCCCCGGTGAACCAGTTCAGGATCCGGTAGTAGTACGAGTATCCGCACTCCTCCAGGTCTCGTGTGATGAAGATCACACTTGCCGGCTTGCCCCTTTCAAACGACTTCTCGATCTCTGATTTCATCACTTGCTTGGTGCCCCACCTCTTGGCCCCCTTGGGTTGCTTGTGGACGACCTTAGGCGCGTTGTACGGGACGGCTGGCTCGTCGAGCATGACCTGGTTCGGAGGGTCGTGGAGGATCGAGGCCAGCATCGTGGTCCCAGATCTTGGCAAGCCGGCAATCAGTAGGTCCATCACCGAATACCCCTCCTCAAGAGGGACATTCGACCACGGCCACGCATCGGTGGCTGAGACCAGGAGAGCATGAACGGGTCGTTCTTATCGGTTTGGTAGATTCCACGGTCAAAGACTATCGACGCCCTGACGTGCCACCAGATCGAGTCCCGGTACTTCATAAACGGGTGCCCGCCGTAGGGCCTCGTGGACCAGCTCTCCATCAGGCTGACACTCTTGAAGTGTTTCGATGTGTTTGTAGTCGACGACCCAATAACCGTGCCAATGTCGTCCCAAACTGTCATCGACGCCGACGAAGGTCCAAGGAATGGGGCCATGTGGGAGACAGCCGCGTCGTCAATGTCTGGATCCCAGGGGGTGTTGGGCGAATAGCCCCCGTATTGTAAGTCTTGCCAGGGCATGTGTGCCTCCTAATGATGCTGGAACCACCTGGGTTTGCCCCAGGTTGCCAAGCCGATCTCGTCGTAGTGTTGTCTCAGGCGTTCCTCAATCTCCACCTGCCGACGCCTGTCGGCATTGACATGGGGGTCCACACCAAGTGCGTCTTCCCACATCTTGCAACACATTGCCAAGGACTCAAGTTCGTCCTCGTGATTCAGGCAGTTGCGTTGTCTGGTGATCTTCGTCAGCTGACGTTGCAGGTCGAAGTTCGATGCGACGTCCGGGTGAATCACGATGCGGTGGCTGTTGAGCAACGGCTCCAAA
>CAZEIY010000013.1:0-23244 GCA_964512375.1 uncultured Rickettsiales bacterium
TTCTTCTTGATGTAGTCGAACATCTCAGACGCTGAGGTGCCCATCTCCTTGCTGAAGCCCTCGATGCGGGCGTTCGCCCAGTTGTAGAGCCACACGGCAGGGATGGCGACGACCAGACCGAAGCCGGTCATGATCAGCGCCTCGGCGATGCCGCCCGCCACGGCGGACAGACCGGCGCTCTCGGTGGCCTCCATGCCCTTGAATGAGTTGATGATGCCGAACACGGTACCGAGCAATCCCACGAAGGGAGAGGTCGAAGCGACCGTCGCGAGGATGGTCAGCCACTTGCTGAGCCCGCTGTGCTCATCGGCGACAGCGCGCTCCATGGCAGATTCAACGGTGCTCAAGTCCGTAGGGGTTCCATCGGCTCGTGCCTGTAGATCTCGCGCCTCGTTCAGGCCTGCGGTAACGATGTGGGCGAGGTAGCTGAACTTGTATTCGTCGTCCTTCGCATTCGCGAGGACTTCGTCGACGTTGGTCTTCTCCATGGCGTCTGCGACCGTGCGTGCGAACAACAGGCTCTGGCTCTTCGCCCGCATGAAGTGGAACAGGCGATTGAGCGCCACCGCAACAGAGAGCACTGACATGACGATCAGTACGATCGATACGGACCAGGTCGCAAAGGTGAAGTGTTCAAAGACAGTAGAAAGTGAGAAATCCACGTTGGCCTCGCTTCTTGGCTATTTCAGCTTGTAGTCGGTTGTAATGTTGCCCCAGTAGCGTGAGAACACGTTCCCGGACTTCCATGGGCGGAATTTTGCGGTACCCCAGGCAACCAGGGTCTCGTAGTACAGCGTTTCGGGACCACTTACGGCCTCGATGCACAGTCGGGGGTGCCAGCGCACCCTGCGTGTCTTCTTGTCGGCTTGGTGCCAACCCTTACAGAACTCATCCTTCTTCTTGGCGATTTTGCCGTCGGTGCCGACCAGAATACGCACCTTGACCGTGCCCTCGACACCCATCTGCTTGGCCTGCTCGGGGTAGCGGATATTGGGCTTGCGGGTGCACAGGCCTCGAGACTGTCCGATACCCAGGGAGGCGATGTCTCCGCCCACCTTACCGCCTTCAACGCCACCGAGTTCCCCGCCTACGACGCCGCCGATCTGGCCGCCCTCGACGCCACCCTCGACGCCGCCCTCGACTTCTTCTTCGGGCTCTTCTTCGGGCTCTTCTTCGGGCTCTTCTTCGGGAATCTCCTGAGGCTGCACAAGCTCCTCGGGCTTGATCTCGGGCTGCTTCTCTTTCTTCTTCTTTTTCTTCTTCTTCTTGCTGGGTGCGGGCGGCGGTGGTGGCGGCGGTGGCGGCGCCTGCGAGAAAAACGTGATTTCGACACTCTCTGGAGGCTTCTCGATGATCTTCCGTGCCCCGAAGTAGACCAGGAGGGCGAGGATCAGGCCGTGAATTGTCAACGACAGCATGGCTGCGGCGGGGCTGCGCCTAGAGCGTTGTAGTGCTCCGGTCGTTGCTTCGAACACGATTGCCGCCGTGGTCTGCTGCGCTGTCTGTAGCCTTGAGTCGCGAATACAGGAGAGCAGGTTGTGTTGTGGAGAGGCCAAAAGGGTCTTAGCAAGCCGGTCGAAGACCTGTCAAAGGGCTTGTTGCGTGGGCGGTCACATGGTACCCACCAGTGAGTGCCACAAAGGCAAGGCTGCCCTTGTGCTAAGGTCCCCCACCCCGCGCGGCCAGTCCCCTACGCTCCGCTCAACCCAAAGTCTATGTTTGAACGCTTCGTCTCGTTGCTGATTCGCTCCCGCTGGCTGGTCGTGGCCGGCTTGTTGATCGTGACGGGTCTGGCCGGCTGGTACGCCACCTCGATTCGCTTCGACTTTTCGCCGCGTTCATTGTTCTTGACCGCAGACGATGAAGTTCGCTTCCTCCAGGAGCATCGCAAGCAGTTCGGCGACGAGGATGCACTGGTGATGCTGCTGGTCGAGTCCGAAGACATATTCGCTCGTGACGTGCTCGAGCTCGTTACGGAGCTGACGGAACGCTTCGAGGAGGTCGAGCACATCGAGCGGGTCTACAGCCTGGCGACGATGCAGGAACTGGGCGGTACGTCGGGTCTGCTTGAGGTACACCCACTCCTCGAAGAGCTTCCTTCTTCTCCAGAAGAGCAGAAGGCGCTGCGTGAGCGGACCTTGAGCAACTCCCTGTTCATCAATCGCTTCGTCAATCCATCCGGCAAGGCCACCAGTGTCCTCGCCAAGTTCGAGGATGGGTTTGTAGAGGAGCTGGATCGTCGTCCGGCGCTTGCGGAGATGGAGGAGATTCTCGCTTCGGTGAGCGTCGATGGTGTCGAGACGACTCTGGTGGGCCTACCCGTAGTAAATCGTGAGTATGCGGTGCTGCTAGCTGAGGATATGGCCCGTACGATTGCCGCTTCTGTGGTCTTGATGTGCCTGCTCCTCTTCGTGCTCTTCCGTACGCCTTCGGGGATTCTCCTGCCTCTGGCGTCGGTGGCGATGGCTGTCTCCTGGACAGTCGCCTACATGGTCTCGGCAGGTGACTACTTCAACATCATCAACTCCATCGTTCCCACTCTCCTGTTGGTGATTGGGGTGGGTGACGCGGTGCACTTCCTTACCGCCTACTACCAGGAACTGGGGGCTGGGAAGGCGAAGCGCGACGCCATCGTCAGCATGGTTCGACGGGTGGGTATGGCCTGCCTGGTGACGTCGATCACTGCCGCGGTGGGCTTTGCGAGCCTGGTGGTCGCGAGAATCGACATTATCAAGGGAATGGGCCGGGTCGCCTCAGTGGGGCTGATGCTCTCGTATTTCATCATCCTCGCACTGGTTCCCGCCGTTCTTGCCATCATGCCTGCGCCTGCAAGGGAAACTCTGAAGGCACCTTCAGAGGGCAGGCTTGGTCCCTTCCTCACCTGGCTGGGTGAGTTCTGCATCCGTCGCAAGGTCTCCATCATCGTCGCGACAGTTCTGCTCTGTGTCACCAGCGCGGTAGGTGCCATGAGGGTCGAGACCGACAGCTTTCTCCTCGAGGAGTTGTTCGACTCCAATCCTGTCTCCAAGGCGATGAAGCATACCGAGAGCACCATCACCGGACTCATGCCAACTGAGGTCTCAATTCAAACCGATGAGCCAGGCGGAGCGCTTGAGCCCGAGGTGCTTCGGGGCATCGAGGCGCTGCAGGAACGCATGGAGCGCGACCCGTTTGTTGGGCACAGCGTCTCGGTCGCCGATCTGGTCAAGGAGATCGCCTTCGTGCTTGAGGGCGAGCGGAGGCTTCCTGATTCACGCCGCGAGGTTGTGGAGTATCTCACTCTGTTTGAGATGAGCGAGGACCCGAGCTTCATCGACTCGGTGCTCGATGGCTCACGCCAGACTGCGAGGATCAGTGCATCCATGCGTGATTGGGGTACCAAGAACTACTTCTCCTGGTACGACGGCAGCGAGTCGTGTGATGAGCGCGCGCTGCGCTGCACCGATCCCACCGCGCAGCCCATGGTCGAGTTGGTCGACTCGGTCTTTGGCACGACGGCTGGCATCGGAGACGGTATCGAGGTGCATGTGACCGGGGGAAGCCTGGTGGCAGCCAGAGCTCTCTCTCACGTGGTCGACGACATGATGTCCTCGCTGCTGACCGCGTTCTTTGTCATCGCACTGCTCATGATGATCCTGCTGCGTTCTCTTCGCACCGGTCTCCTGGCGATGCTGCCGAACGTAATTCCCTTGCTGGTGACTCTTGGCTTCATGGGTTGGGTGGGAATCCCGCTGCGCACCTCGACCGCGCTGATCTTCTCGATCTCGTTGGGCGTTGCGGTACACGACACGATCCACTTTCTGACTCGGTATCGCGAAGAACTGCTGGCGACTCGAGATCGTGAGCAGGCACTGCGTTTGACCATGCTCTCGACGGGACGAGCGATCATCTTTACGTCGGTGTTGCTGGTCGGCGGTTTCGTGATCATGACCACTACCCGCTTCGTAGGCATCTTCCAGATGGGAGTTCTCGGCGCAATCACACTATTCGCCGCACTGCTGGGGGCACTTCTGCTGCTGCCAGTGTGTCTCTTGCTGTTTCGGCCCTGGAGTCGCTTCGTCGAGAAGTTGGACGGGACAGCCGCGCAGTAGAGTCTAGAGTGGCTCTGCTCGAGCGAGCAGGCTCACCGCCTCCATCTTGGGTCCCAACTCCGCGCTTCCAGTGAGTAGCGACAGGCCCGCCTTGGGTCCACTCTCATCCTCCGCGCGCGCGCTCAGTTCACGGGTGATCGACTGAAGGCGATCGATGGTCTTCTGTGCTGCGTGTTTGGATGTGTGCGGTAGCAAGATGGCGAAGCGGCTGCGCCGGAGCCGAGCGACAAGATCGTTGCTGCGCACCGAGGTGGACAGGGCTCGTCCAAGGGTTGAGAGCAGCGTGTCGGTGGGTCCGGTAAAGACTTCATCTGGCCCTACTGCGTCGAGGGGACCGTCGTATGTTTCGGCCTCGGGAAGTCCTGCGACATCAGCGAGGATTA
The DNA here is from genome assembly GCA_964512375.1 of uncultured Rickettsiales bacterium. Classification (GTDB taxonomy): domain Bacteria; phylum Myxococcota_A; class UBA796; order UBA9615; family UBA9615; genus UBA6601. The sequence continues at coordinate 4,475 of CAZEIY010000013.1, forward strand.
CTGTCAGGGGGAGGCTGTAGCGATCAGCTCGTCGGATTTCGTCCTGGAGCTGTCGCTTGAAGTACGCCGCGTTGGCTGTGCCGGTCAGGCTGTCGGAGAGCGCGGCGTCGATGGCCTCATTGCGTCGCTCCGTGAGCTGTCTGTAGCGGTCTCGGACCCGGATCAGCACCTCGAGGCGGGCGAGAAACTCCCGCAGATCCACGGGCTTGTTGATGTAGTCATCAGCACCCCCATACAGGCCAGCGATCCGGCTTCGGGTGTCGGTGCGCGCTGAGACGAGCAGTACGGGAGTCAGCTGGCCTTGAGGAGAAGCCTTGAGGCGACGACAGACCTCGAGCCCATCGAGCCCGGGCATCATCACATCGAGCACGACCACGTCGAAGGGGCCATCATCATGGAAGCGGGCCAGCGCTTCGTGCCCATCCATTGCGGTAACGACCTCAGTGCCCTTCGCCTCGAGGAAGTCTCCGAGGATTCTCAATGCGTCCCGGTCGTCATCAACGATCAGCACGCGGCGGCCGGTAGATGACGACGCCACTTCACCGTTGTTCATCGACTCTCCTTTCAGCCCGACCTACCGAGAGGGCATGGCCTCAAGTCCAATTCGACGTGGCGACGCCACTCATCGAAGAGGTCTGCGAATATATCAGCCCATCGACACATATCGTGGATGATGGGAGCATCCAATGGTTATTCCACATCGTCCTGGGGCAGCAGTTCAATGCAGAATTCCTCAGGCGACTACCTTCGATTCGTTGAGCGTCTCGACGCGCACTGTGATGCTGTCGCTCGACGCCACGCAGATCGTCTCGCTTGTGTCCCAGGCTGTGTCTCTTGCTGTCACCGGCAGTTGACCGTGTTTGAGATTGAGGCTGAGGTGATTCGCACCTGGCTGAGGGCTCAGGGCGGTCTTCGGTCCTTCGACTCAGATATTGGGGCTGAGCAGGGTGCTCCACTGCTCCTTTTGGCGACGGAGGAGGAGCCCTGTACGTTTCTTGATGCTGCAGGTCGCTGCAGGATCTATCCCGTCCGGCCTGTGATCTGTCGAACCCATGGTCTGCCTCTTGTGATACCTGAGGAAAACGATGGTTTACGCGGTGACTGTTGCCCACTGAATTTCCGTGGAGGGATGGATGAGTTGTCCAACGCCGACTTCCTATCACTTGAGACTGTGAACACGGTGCTTGCCGCCTTGAACAGGGCCTATGTCAGTAGTGATGACCTGGAGGGCGGAGTGCGGGTCGAACTGAGGGTGCTGGCCGCTGAAGCGGAGGGCTCTCAAGGCTAGTCTCGAGGAGTGAATAGAGAGGTCTATTCAGGTCGCGAGTCGGATGCCGTTGATCCGATTGATGCGGAACTCCACTTCCTTGTCGAGCTGATGGTGGTGTCCCGAAAAGAAAGAGCTACCCCCTGCTTCGGCGACGGAGAGTGGAGTGACCCGTGCGAGTCCACCAGGGCCCTCGTCTTCGGTGGGAGGATAGAGGACTTCGAGATCGAGGCGCAGCCGGATCGCGGCTCGTACTACGCTGATTGTCTTGGCGGGGCTGAGCTTGAGGAGGTCCCCTGCGCCAGCGGCGGCGGGGGTCAGGCTGAGATCGGCCCCAACGGCGTTCGAGCCCACCCTACCGGAGCGTCTGCCCCGGCTCTTCATCGCCTCACGACCACCTTCGGCGCTCGGAGCACCGAGCATCACAAGTGACTTGCTTGGGAACAGCGCATCCTCTTCTGTCGGCGGAGAGTTGAAGTCGTCGAGTGTGGCATGGAGGTGGCCGCGGAGATTGCCAGGTGAGTCGGCAAGATCGTGCCGACGCACTCCTTGCGATGGAGAGAGACCTTGTGCTGTGATCGCGTTGAGTGCCTCAGTGCGTCGCTCTCGGGGGATGGCGAACACTGTTGGGGCGAGGGCTTCCCAGGGAAAGTCGAGGGTCTCCAGTACTTCCTTGATGGAGCTTGCATGCTCGGGTGCACAGGTGAGCACCAGGGAATCATGCAGCTCTACTTCGCCGTGTCGCCCTAGCCAGTCGCGGACTGTCGAGCTGACGTTCTGGGGCAGGCTGACAGCGGATGAGTCCTCGAGAAAAGAGAGCAGCGATTCAACTCGCCACCCACTGCTCAGGCCTTCTCGCACTGAGTTTCGGGTCAGCAGGTACGTGCTGGCACGATCCACAGCCTTGAGTTGAGTCAGTGTTCCCAGGGACCACAGTGTTTCGAGGTCAACGCCTACCGGCGCGAGAATCTGGAAGGTTGGCTGGACGATGCACTGCACCCCTGGGCTTGATTCAAGGTCCTCGGTCGCCTCGCTGGACATGAAGGCGCGCCCCATTGCGCTGAGTCTCAGGAAGGACTCCTCGTCATTGACGCCGGTCTCTAGCAGCCCCGCCAGCTGTAGCGTCTCAAGCGGAGGGTCCGGATCGTAGAAGCCAGAAGGAGGAAGGTAGTAGCTCTTGCGTACGTAGCGCCGATGAAAAACGGTGCCCATGTAGCGCCGCCGGTACAAGGTGCGCAGACCTTTGATAGTGATCCATTGGTCGGGGCCGATATCAGAGAGCATTTGCAGCACCCAGCGGAGGAGGGGCTCCTTGCGTGCGAAGTAAGCCATCTGCAGATCCCGTCGCTCTGCCGTGCTGAGGCCGAGGAACTCCGACACGGCCAGCTCATCGATCTCAAGGAAGCCACCGCGGTGTTGAGCCAGTCCCATCTCGGTGACGAAGTCGATGAACCAGTCGAGCAACTTTTCCGAGTTCTGATCCGCCCACAGGTTGGCAAAGAATACGAGCAACTCGTCCTTGTTCTTCTTGAAGATTTCGTCCTGCCGAGTCAGCCGGATCTTGTGTTGGTTGATGTAGGTGAGCAGAGCTATCAGGGAGTAGCCAACGGGTGTGGTTGTGCCGCTCTCCTTGCCTGGCCGGATTCCCTCGCTGACGGCACTGGCGCGCAGGTCCAGGCGCTTGCTGAACTGCACCCTCAGTTCGGCGGCCAGCGCTGGGGGGATCATGTAGAACAGTGGCGGGCTCTGGTGGGAGTTGCCGAACAACCACAGGTTGGCGCCGAGCGAGTGCATCACCTCCGCCCACATGTCCTCGGACATGCCATGACTCTGCGTCAATTCCTGCAGGAGCCAGGTACCTCCCGCAACGTCATTGCTCTGAAGCAGGGCGATGAGGGCAACGTGCTGGGTGCGAGGCATCTCTCGGAGCTTGGAACGAACCCAGTGGCGGTCTGAGTACATGGCAGTTAGCCGCTCAGCGCATGAACTCGTTTCCTCAACGTTTAGCTTGTCGCCGCTGTAGCTCTCTTCGTCCCCTTCTTCTCTCAGATAGAGCTGTGCATAGCGGAGCAGCACCTCTTTAGGAAGATTCTGAAAGAATGTGGAGAGCTCCGACACCTGGTCTCCAATCATGGTTGGCCTGGAGGCTTCTTATTCCTCTGCATCAGCCCCGGAGACCACTCCCGTACCTGGTAAGTGTAGCCTTGTTCGGTGAGAAACAACTGTCGGTTGTGCGCGAACTCCTGCTCTCGGCTGTTGTGCGTCACCACCGAGTAGAACCAGCACTCTCCGCCGGACGGCCTCAAGATGCGCCCCAGCCGTTGAGCCTCTTCCTGTCGGGAGCCGAAGGTCCCCGAAATCTGGATGGCAATGTTGGCGTCCGGTAGGTCAATGCTGAAATTCGCGACTTTAGAGACGATGAGTACTCTGATCCGGCCTTTGCGGAAGTCCTCGTAGAGAGCTTCCCTTTCGGGGGTGGGGGTCTTTCCGGTGATCAGGGGCGCGCCAAACAGGTTCGCTGCTATTTGCAGCTGCTGCAGGTACATGCCGATGACAAGCACCTTGTCCTCCTGGTGACGCTTCAGCAGCTCATCGACGACCGCCATCTTGTCGGGATTCTCAGCAGCAATGCGCACCTTGTGACGCTTGTCGGCTAGCTCGTACTGGGTGTGAAGGAGCTCATTGAGCTCGACCCGAAGCTCGACGCACCTGGCCTCCGCGACGAAGCCTTTCCGTTCGAGTTCGCGCCATGGCACGTCGAAGCGCTTGGGGCCGATGAGCGAGAACACGTCAGCCTCGCGCCCGTCTTCACGGACCAGGGTCGCCGTCAGGCCCAGGCGTCGACGGGCCTGGATGTCTGCAGTGACACGAAACACGGGAGCGGGAAGCAGGTGGACTTCATCGTAGATGATGAGCCCCCAGTTGGCGGCGCTGAAGAGGCCCATATGGGTGAACTCGTGCTCAGTCGATCGGCGATGAGTGAGAATCTGGTAGGTCGTCACCGTGACCGGTTTGATCTCTTTACGCGCACCGCTGAACTCCCCGACCTGGCTCTCGGTCAGGGAAGTCCGCTCCAGCAGCTCGTGAATCCATTGGCGCACTGAGGCTGTGCCGGTGGCGAGAATCAGGGTCTCGCAGCCCGTGGCCACCATGCTTGCCAACCCGACGATAGTCTTTCCGGCGCCGCAGGGCAGCACGATGACCCCGTGGCCTCCGCCCACGTTGCCGTTCTTGTGCCAGGCGCTCACCGCCTCACGTTGGTAGCGGCGCAGCCCGAAGGTCACACCCGCCCTGGTCTGGCTGCGCAGGCTCAGGTTGAGAGAGTCACCTTTCACAAACCCCGCTCGGTCCTCGACGGGATAGCCCATCTTGAGCAGCGCCTGCTTGAGTGTGCCGCGATGTTCCAGAGGCACCCGGAACACACCTTCGCGAACTGCGCCCGCGCACAAGCGGTAGGCGGTCTTGTTTGTCGCGATCTTGCGGGCGACGCGTTCCTCGCTGACCTGCAACAACAGCATGTCGGGGTTCTCGTCCTCTGGAGGGAGGAGCACGACCTTCCCGAACCGGGTCACCTTCTCGTTGATGTCCGAGAGCACTTTGTCGGGAACGTCGTACTTGGAGAAGTCTCTCAGTCCCGAGGCGATTTCTTCTGCGCCCAGTCCGGCCCCCGCTGCGTTCCAGAGAGATAGGGCAGTGATTCGGTAGGTGTGGATGTGCTGAGGAGAACGTTCCAACTCGGCGAAGCGTGCGAGGAATTCCCTCGCCTCTTCGTAGCGGGCGTTGTCGACTTCGAGTAGGAGTGACCCATCTCCTTGAACGATCAGTGGGTTTTGGGGTTCAACAAGCATGTAACGGCCCGATCACTTGAGCGAGGGGACTGATCTGAATCAGGTGGGGCTTGAGGAACTGTTCGGAACTGCCCGGAACGGTCCGCTGGAGAAGCCCCCTATTCCGCACCCCCGTACGGCAAGCCTTAGTCCAGTATCCCCTTCTACTCGAGGGCGAAAATAGGAGTGCGCCTGCAAGCCGTCAAGCAGAGCTTGGCGGTGTGCTGAACTTACCGTGTCGTGTTGAGCACCTCAGAGAACTGACGAGCCACCTCGTCGGCAGTCGCCGCGGGAGTGACCACGCGCCGGGCTCCATGCGCTGTGCACAGGAGTTGAGTCTCGACTTTCCAGCCGTCTTGGGTCAGATCGGGAAGCACTTGAGACACTGCCCAGGCGTAGGCAGTCAACTGCCCATGGTACCTCTCGACCAGGACGGAGATGTCGCTGCTGTCTGACTTGTAGTCCAGGACGACCCAACACTGTCGCTCCTCGTCTCTGTAGACGAGATCGATAACGCCCTTGAGCCAACCCCTGTCATCCGGCAACACGAGGCGGAAGGGTAGCTCGCGAAAGACGGTGGCCTGGTTCGCGTGGAGCACTTGCAAGGGGGCCGCAGCCTGAAAGCCACGAAGGTGCCGGCTCAAGTCCTCGCGCAGCAACGAGAGAAGTTGGTTCTCGAGTAGCCCTTCGCGGGCGAGGGACGAGCACAGGCGTCGCTCCGTCTCTTCGCTGGTCGCGTACAGCCCGTCTTCCAGGCAACTGTGAACGAGCAGCCCTCGCAGCTTGCCCAACCGGGCCAGTTCGTCCGTTGGCTTTGTGGGGCGGGAAGCAGCCTTGTCGTCGGTCTTTCCCAGGGCGTGGGGAGTGATGACTCTGTTGGAGTTCGTCGTGAGGGGTTCGATGTCGGCTCTTGTCACCGCAGGCTGCTCGACATCGGCACTGAGAGGGCTGCTGAGGATCTCCGTACTCGATGGTTCGAGATCGGTAGTCGCCGTGACGAGGGCATCCCCGCCGGCATCAAGCCAGGATCGGAGCCACTCTTCCCAGCTCTTACTGTTCTCGAGCCCGCGGGGGCTGGCTGCCGCTTTGGAGGGGGGGCGAGAGACGCAGAGGAGGTGATCTCGGGCCCTTGTCATCGCGACGTAGAGAAGTCGTCGAGATTCGGCCAACTGCTCAGCTCGATTGCGCACCTTTATGAGGGTGCGCAGAACCATGGCTTCGTAGGTTCTCTGCCGATCTTCGATCGGAATCTGTAGGCCCACCTCCCAGAGGTCCTCGCCATCAACTCGCTCTCCAAGACGGGCGCATCCGAGCGGTTTGGTATCGGTGATGCTGATCTTTTGCTGGAGATCGGGGAGGACAACGATGGGAAACTCGAGCCCCTTGCTCTGATGGATAGTCATAAGGACTACAGGGGCTGTTGCGTCGATGCTGGCGTCCCCCTCGTTGCTCTTGGATTCCTCCTGGTCACGAAGGAAGAGGGCGAAATCGGCCAGTCCTTCAGCGCCACGGTGGTCGTAGCCTGCTGCGAGCGCCTGCAGCTTCTCGATGTTGGCGAGGGCCTGGCCGCTGGCGTCGTTGACGTGGAAGAGGTGATAGGCCGCACTTTCTCTGAGCAGCTCGCGGAGGAAGGCAGACAGGGGCAGCTGCTTGCGAAGCTGTTGCCATCTGTGGAACTGCCTCGCTGCGCTCCGGACGAGTTCTTGTCCTTCTGGTGGCAGTTCGCTCCACAGTTCGGGGTGGTCGCTCTCGACGGTGCCACGCACGCAGCTGCTCCAGCCCACTTGCAGGGCTCGCTGACCAGCGGAGCTCCCCACCGCGCTCAACCAGAGCAGCCATGCATCTTCGAGGCCGAGAAAGGGCCCGCGGAGAGCGCCGATGAGTGCGATGCCGTCATCCGGTGCGGAGAGGGCAAGCAGTAGATTCGCCACATCCAGGACTTCCTGGCGTGCGAAAAAGCCCCGGCCCTTTGCGACCACGTGCGGTATCCCTGCCTGGCGTAGAGCGAAGGCATAGGCAGGCAGGTGCGTCCGTCGTCGGAGCAGAATGGCGGCTTTGATCCCCTTGTGTTCCGACGCGTTTGGCAGGTAGTCGTCGCGCAGGCGCTGTGCGACCAGGGTGGCCTCGAGTCCCAGTGGCATGGCCGCTGCCAGCAGAGGATTCTGCGTGATGGACGGTGGTTGCGCTACCGAGTCGTCCTCTGCAACCGGACTGGCATCGCCTCGAAGCCAGAGCATCTCGATCCGGCCGGGTCCTTCCCCTGCCGCGCTCTTTCGACCCGAGTTGAGGCCGGTGAAGGGTGCCTCCCATGCTGGTCGATCAGGGCCATCACCAGGCATGAGCCAGGAGAAGAGGTGGTTAAAGCAGTCGATCAACTCGGGCCGACTGCGGAAATTGGCCGAGAAGTTAAGGGCGGGGTTCTCGACAGAGCACACTTCTGCGATTGCTCTGTCGAAGAGCGTGACGTCTCCTCCGCGGAATCGATAGATGGCTTGCTTGGGATCACCGACCAGGAAGAGGCCTCGCTCTCGTAGGGGCGACCCGGCGAGACGTTTGACGATGCTCCACTGCACAGCATTGGTGTCCTGAAACTCGTCAATCAGCAGGTGCTCGTAGCGCCGCTCCAGTCGAAGCCGAGCTCGAGGGTGGTCGCGTAGTAGCCGTAAGAGGTCGAGCTCGAGGTCTGCGAAGTCGAGCTGTGAATCCCGAGCCTTGCGCGCCTGAAAGCGGCGAACCACCTCTCGGGCAACGGCGTCCAGTGCGCGGAGGATGGGCAATCCCTCTTCGTCAGCTCGTCCCGGTAGCGTCTTGAGGACCTCCGCGGATTCTCCGAAGAGCCCGCTCAACTCGAGACGCAGCGAGCCCCAGGTGGTGCTCAGCACGGCCTGCTCTCCCTCGGCGAAGTGCTTCTTGGTGCCCAACCAACTGGGATGAGGCTTTCTTAGCGTCTGCTGGCCCGACTTCGCGCTCTTCGTAAGAAATGGGCTGATGAAATCTCGTACGCGTTGTCCGCGTGCGCTACGTGCTGTTGGCACAGCCTCTGTCGTCGCTTGAAGCGCGGCCGCGCTGGCTGAGAACACGGGTGGTCGACGCTCTTCTGGCCCGTTGAATGAGGCCTCTTGTTCACAGATCTGCACAAGCAGTTCGCGAACCTGGGAGTTCGGGCCGATGCTTAGCTCGAGGTCGCCCAACTCGGCCTCGCCGTAGCACCGTGCCCAGCGTTCGATGAGGTCGTCGTCGGTGTGGCTGTCGAGTACTTGAGAAAACGGTCTCAATTCTCCTCGCCGCTCGAGCCAGGCCTGGAGCAACTCGAGCAGAGTCCTTCTGGAGAAAGAACGAAACAGAAGTCTGGCCGCAGCGATAAGGGGCCCGGCGGAGCCAGCACTGTCCGATTGTGCCGCTTCGAGTGAAGCCAGCGACTCCTCGACGACCTCTTCGAGAGCAGCTACATGGTCTGGTCCTTGGAGGATGGTGAAGCCTGGGTCGATGCATAGATCTGCGCTGAATTCACGCAGAGCAGCTGCACAGAAACCGTGGAATGTGCCGATTCTTGCCTCGTCGAGTCGGTCGTAGTAGTTGCGAAGTTCTCTCAGAAGAGAGGAGGCCATGCCGGGCGCGAGCGATGTGTCCTCGTTGAACTCATCGACTCGCTCTTCGAGTTCACGTATGCCGACGAGCAACTCCTGGCGAATACGCTCCTGGAGTTCAGCTGCAGCGCGTTCGGTGAACGTGCTCACCAGGATGTTGCGTGGTCCTCGCTGCGGTGCCGTTGGACTTGTGACAGCTCGCCAGGCGAAGTCTCCGAGGATTCGAAGTACTCGTCGACTTAGGGTTCGAGTTTTTCCGGACCCTGCCCCGGCGGTGACAACGATGTGACGTTCAAGATCGAGCGCTTCACGTTGCTCGCCGGACAGATCGTTGCCGCGCGGCAGCAAGCGGCCATCCCCCTCGATCTCGAAGATGCGCCGGTTGCTCATGGCCGCTCCTCTTCACCCTGGCTCTGGAGGTCCCGCAGGACCTGGAGGGTGGCACTGGCTCGCTCGGGGCGGGGGAGGAAGGAGCCGCACCCTCCCTGGTCGGAGTCGACGCGTGCTACCCGTAAGGCGTCGTGTCGACAGACTCTGCGGTAGTCGCAGGTGTCACAGCCAGCGGCCTTACTGCCGGCCAGGGTGGTTGGAAAGAAGCCAGTTCCGATCAGTTGGCCGTACCATTCGATGCGACGGAGCAGGAGCGGCCACAGGTCGGATTCGATCTTGAAGACCTGTCTGCCAAAACCGGGAACCCGAGCCTTTAGCGCATCCAGCGCGGCCGGTGAACCGGCCAGTCGCTGTCGTCCTGATTCGGGCTGATGAGGAAGCCGCCTGTAGCCGGTAACTGTGCTTCCGAGCGCATTCGGCGCGGCAGCTGCTGCGTACACCACCGGCTGCATGTTCAGCCCCAGATCGATGGACTTCAAGGGGCCTACCTTGCCGGTCTTGTAGTCGTACACAGCGTGCGTGGTGCCAGCCAGACCGCTCTGTTCCTCTTCCGCTCCATCAAGACGATCGATAGTTCCCGAGACGAGGACCTCGAGGTCGCCGCTTCGCTGTGTCCCGCTTCTGTCGAGGCGGCCGGCGATGAGACCGGGATTGAATGGTTCGAACGAGTGCTCGGTGGCTACGGGGTCCAGGTCGAGGAAGTCCTGGACTTCCTCGTCGACGAAGAGAGAGAGGCGTCCAGTGAAGGAGTTGTTGTCCGTGTCGACGGGGTCGAGTCCAGCTGTCAGTTGTCGTAGCAACTCGGCGCGATAGGGAGTGATCTGTGGCCCGAGGACTTCGTCAGCGGACTCGATGACCAGGTCCCGAAGTCTCAGCTTGATCGCGGCAATCTCTGAAGCAGAGGCACCGCATAGCCCAGAGCGTTTCAGCTGACCTTCCGCCACCTGGTCGATTCGCTCGATAAAGAAGCGCTCGAGCACCCGGTGTACCAGGACACCCTGTTCGGGAGGACCCGGATCGGGCGACCATGGTCTGGGTTCTTGGGCGCCCAGGACCTTCTGTAGGAAGTAGCGCATCGGGCATCGTGCCCATGCCTCAAGGGACGTTGTGGAGAAGCGAAGGCTCTCTGGATCAGTCTTCCCTTTGAGGCGAGTGCGAAGCCACTGAAGGCTACTAGCGCGATGTTCGCTGCCAAGACCGACGACTCCGTCCCACCGACCGAAGCCACGGAGATTGGTGCGTTCGATGCGCAGTCTGCGGTGCAGATTGAGACGCTCGTGCAGGCTGACGTCAGTGAGCAGGTCGCTGAGTTCATCAGCGCGCGGATGGATGAGCAGCTCCTGCTCGCAGAGAAGGGGGGGAAGCGCCTGCTCCTCTGTCTTCTGTAGCTGCTGCCAGTGCATTCCCAGTGTCGCTGCCTCGCCGCCACCAGAGAGCAGAGAAGCCATCGGGGAGTCTGCGAGACGTAGGGACAGTAGAGCCTGGACCAGAGCAGAGGGGGGGATGTCCTTGCCTCCTACTGTCTTGGGCCAGGATACGCACAGGAATCCCTCGGCTCTCGCTGCACCCTGTTCGACGTTTCGAAGTAGCGAGAAGAACAGCGCTCGGTCTTCGGCAGCCGCCTCGCGACTTTCTATGAGTGCCTGTGCTGAGGGCGGCAGTAGGAAGGAGGTGGGGGCGCTTCGCGGCAACTCGGACTCGATGGCACCTCCAAGCCAGAGCCAGGGAATGTCGACTCCGCGCAGGTCACGCAAGCCTGTGATGGATACTCCGTCGACGGATGAGCCGGTTCGGTAGTAGGTGTCGCTGACGACCTGTTCGAGGATTTCGTGGAGGTCGACGATGGCCGCGCGCGACGCTCGGGTCGGAGGGCTGACCTGCGCACAGATCCTGTCTGCGGTGCTGACTTCCTCGAGTAGTTCATCGAAGCGCTCCAGGGCTCGAGCGTTGTCGGCATGAGCAGCATCGAGGAGAGCGTCGGCTACCTCTGCGCTGTTGGGTTTGGTGGCCACGAGCCCGCACTCGCTGAGGAGGGCTCTGAAAGTAGCAGCTGCGGTGGAAATGTCCGGACAGCGCTTGAGTCTTTCGACTCGCTTGTAGAAATGGTCGAGGGCGTGGATCTCGCGTACGGCTCGCGCGATCTCATCCCAGCGTTGTTGCGAACGCGCCGCGTGGCCGGAACGGGGAATCCGCTGGAGCTCTGAACGCAATCTCGCGCGGTGTAGTGCGACTACAGGCCGCATCCAGCGGCGCGGCGGCCCCTGTATGCACCCAGACTCGAGCAGCGACCGGTACACGAGGTTCATGCTGGCGCGATGAATGGGTAGGTCCGTTGCTGAGTTGGAGAGTGCTCGTCTCAACGCGCTTCGGGCGGGCTGCTCGCTGATTTGTACGCCCGGGATGGCCTCGGCCACGATGTCGTCGATGTCATCGTCAGCGATCTCGACAGAGAGGTGGAGCCAGTCGGCGGCAAGGAGGGTACGTAATTCATCCCGTCCGCCGCCCCTGGCGGCCAGGCGCAGCAGTTGTCGGGCTGCCGAGATCGGGGGGGAGACGGCGAGGGGAGCGCCTCTCTCTATGACGAAGGGAATCCCATACGCTGTAAAGCTGTCATGGACGAGCGGGAGATAGCGATCGAGGGCGGGGAAGGCGACTGCACAGTCCCGAGTCTGGGCGCCTGAACGCAGTCTGGTCTTGATGCTTCGCGCGATAGCTCGCACTTCGGCCAGCTCGCTGCCATAGCTCCGCAGTCGGATGGCGCCGGTACCGCGCTCCAGGTCGACCAAGCCGTCGGTTGCCAGCAGGTCACTGAGGTCTGGTGCGAGCGGAGCGGAATGGGCGGAGACTACGTTGGCCGATCCGTCTTCAATCCTACGGTGCCAACTACGGCGCAGAGCCCGCGAAGCGTGCGAGTCGGCGCGCTCGAATAGACCGCTGCCTGACATGAAGGACGAGAGGTCCTGCTCGTCTTGGTGGTTGGACTCGAGACAGAGTCGTACCTGGCCTTGGGGCGAGGACTCGAGGAAGGCATCGATGAGGGCATCGAGCAAGGCTCGGTCCAGCGGGCTGAGCCAGAGCAGGTCGTCTACTACCAGCGAGGTGAAGTTGCCTAGATGGAGTTGGATCGATGCTGCGAGAGGACGCTGCTGGAGAGCCGCGAGGAGTTGGCGTGTTGCCCCCGCCCGGTCCGTGTGGCTGTCGCTGGCATCGAGTTGCTCGAGCCAAGCTCGAGCCAGAAGCCACAGGTCGTGGCGGAGGTCGGGGTGGAGAGGATGGGTCGGGTTGAGTCGACTCGAGCTGAAGGGGAAGTCGTCTGGAGAGGCACCAGGCTCGGGGCGGATGACATCGGCGAAGGATTGCTGCCAGTCGTCGAGGAGTTCAGCGAGGCCTCTGCGGGTGCTGGGACTATCGGGTAGTCCTGCCCACTGCCTTGTCTGCCCCCGTACTCGAAGCCATAGCTTGCCGATGAGTAGGTCTCGAGGCAGGGCAGGAAGCTCGGCTCGGGGGCCTCCAAAGCGTTCACAGAGTTGTTGCCGATAGTGCCCCCAGGTCTGCACCTCGGGGAGGAAGGTAGGGGCCTTGTCCTTTGCTCTCCAGAAGGATTCGCGGATCAACTCGGCTTTGCGTTGACCGCCAGTGATGTAGAGGAATCGGGGCCTCTGGAAGATGTCGATGTCTTCGATGGCGCGGGTTGCCAGACGACGGCTCTGCCGACTTCGGCCGCACAGAATGACGGTACGGGTCGTCACGGAGGATCTCCGGCCAGCTCGGCTCCGGGTATGCCGGCGCTCCCTTCACAGAACTGTCGGAAGTTGCACCGAGGGCAGCGGTTCTTGTCTTCGGTCTGAGGGAAGTCCTCGCGCAGAGCGACATTCTCGTCGACATCGTGCAGGAGGCTGCGCATCTCGCTCATTGAGCTGCGGATCTTCTCGCGCGCTTCGTCGAGGGCGGTGGCGCCCAACTCGACTCGTCGTTCCTCGCCGGTGGCGAGATAGCTGAGGACCCCGCGTACCTGCTCCGGCTCGGCCCCCCACTTGCTTTGGGCGAAGAGGGCGTAGGTCGCCAACTGGAGGTCGTCCTCGAGGCGCGCTCGGCCCGTTTTCCAGTCGACCAGCCAGAGCAATCCATCGTCGGGGTGAATGAAGGCAAGATCGGGTTTGACGTAGACGGTCTGGCCGTCGATCAGCAGGGAGTCGAGGACCTCGACGTTGCGGAAGTCTTCGGCGGGCACTCGAGCAAGCAGCTTGGGATAGGGACCGGCACAGAAGCTTCGGAGCGAGGTGTAGATGCGCTCAGCGATCTCGCCGGTACGCTCGATGGAGAGGGCGTCGACGTCTCCGAAGTAGTGCTCACGGAGATTGGTAGGGCCCTTGGGTCGACGTATCCAGTGACCATCCCGCGACTCGACCCAGCCGGTACGTAACATGCCACGTGCGCGGTCGTGGAGCCTCTCGTACTCGATGGAGGTACCCTCATCGCGGAGCGCCTCGATAGATTCCTGGATCGTGTCATGCACGATTGACCCGGCCCACGAAGGGAGACTGTCCATCTTGCCAAGGCGGTATGCGATCCGGCACTCGGGTGCAGCTGAGTAGGACCAGCCTCCCCAGTGCCCGTAGTAGCGCCACCAATAGGCGCGTAGACAGGTGCTAAAGAGCTTTGCCCTACTGTTGGACCAGCTGAACTTGTTGGTAAATACGCGTCCCACGACCAGTTCAGAATACTGCCCGGCGGGCCGGGAATTGTCCTGCCTTAAAACTTGGACGGATTCAGGTCTTGCTCTCACCAGTCGTGGATGTCAGCATTCCGGGCAATTGGGCGCTCTCCCTGCGTCTGAGGAGATGACGATGCGGACGTGCTACTTCGATGCGGTGCTGTCGAACAGATGTCTGATGGGTGCGCTTGCCCTGTTTCTTACGATGTCCTGGGCTGCTCCGCTGTCGGCGGGGTCATTCAAGGCGGCAGATGCCACAGTTCAGGAATTGATCAGCTACCTCGACGACGAACAGTGGAAGAATCGCCTCGTTGCGCTAGCCGAAATTGAGTCGCGCGCGGTGGTACAGGCCGTCGACAAGGTGGTGGAACTGGCCAAGGCCGACGTGCACTACAAGGTGCGCCTCGAGGCGCTCCACGTGCTCGAGGGAATGGAGTCCAGTTGGCTTGTCCCCACAGCCGAGCATGTGGTGGCCGAGGACCCCGTCGAGGCCAACCGTGAAGAAGCACTTGGAGTCATTGAGAAGCTCGGTGAGGGCTCTCGCAGTGGCATGGTCTTGGGGACTGTGATTGCGCGAGACAGCGACTCGGACATGCGCGAGTCCGCCGCCCGGTTGCTCCGCGAGAAGCAGTGGACGGGTGGTGAGAAGCAGCTCGCGCGAGCCGCCCTCCGCGATGGCGCCGCCGATGTCCGCCGCGAGTGCCGTCGTGCACTCGCGGTGGTTGGAGGGGAAGAGTCCCGCCCGGTTCTGCACCGTGTGCTCCTCGATGAGCCGAACAAGAAATATCGTCTTGAGGTTGCCGAGCTATTGGAGGGCGCGCCTCTTCCGATGGATCGGGGGCCCCTGGTGAGTGCGCTCGACGATCCCTACGCGAAGATCGCGATCGTGGCAGCCCGCGGACTCGCCAGACTGGGCGACAAGAGCGTGGCTGCGATCCTCCGTACCAAGGCCCTGGAGAGCAAGAGTCGCGCTGTGGCCGAGGAGTTCAATCAGGCTGCCGCCGTCCTCGGAGACTGAGGGGTCAGGCCTCGGGAGTCTCTCTCAAGCCATTCCTTCGGAGCCAAGGTCGCTCCACTCGCCGGGGACTCCCTTGACCTGGCTGGCGCCCGGAATGCCTTGGTGGAGGATGAGGTCCAGGGTGTCGAGGAATCGCGAGCTCTCGTCGTCGTTGTTCACCGTGATCCGGATGTAGCTGGCCATTGGCCCGACATGTCCCCAGGTTCCCACCAGGATCTTGTGGGCAGCAAAGGCCGCCGCCCATGGTTGGATTGGTGAGCTCAGCTTCACGAGGACGAAGTTTGCTGCGGTCGCGAGCGCTTTGATGGACCTTGTCTCGAGCTTGCGTACGAGACTCTCCATCACAGATCGGACTTCAGCGACGTGACTGAGCATCGCATCGCGTTCGTCGAGGGCGACACTTGCGACTCGAAGCGCCGCGTTCGAGACCGTGTGCGCGGGTCGAACGACCTGCAGGGCGGAGATCACCTCGGGGTCTCCGACGAGGTAGCCAATCCGCATACCAGCCAGGCCGTAGTCTTTCGAGAAGGAGCGCAGGACCAGCAGATTGGGAGGTAGGTCATCTCGGTCCAGCAGAGAGTGCTCCTGGTAGGACGCGAAGGACTCGTTGACCAGGAACAGGGTGCTGGGAGACAGGCCCGCGAAGTCGAGCACGGTCTCGTCGGGCAGGGTTGTACCGGTGGGAGCGTTGGGATTGGCCAACACGGCCATCCGGGGGGTGAGCGGTGCCAGGCGCTTGTGAAATTCTTCGACGGGAAAGGACAGGTCATCGAGGTAGTCGATGCGCTCGACGAACGCACCAGCCGCTTCAGCCGCAGTGACAAACGAGCCGAACGTCGGCCTGGGAATCGCGACCCTTGCCCCCTCCTCTACGAACGCACTGAACGTCCAACGAATGGCCTCATCGCTACCAGCAGTCACGATGACCTGCTGGGGGCTCACCCGATGCAGCCTGGCTAGCTTCGCCGTCAGTGGACTGCTGTCGGGATAGCGGGAAAGGTCCTCGGGCGCTAGCTGCTGGAGGGCCTGGAGGACCCGCGGTGAGGCCGGACGGGCACTCTCCCCCAGGTCCAGGCGCAGGTAACCGGTTCGGTCCGGTCGCCCCCGAGGTGCTCGGTGGGCGCGCAGAACGGAGTCCCGCGGGAGGGGAGGGCCAGCCTCTTCCTCGGGTTCTGCGGACTCGATCACCCCGTCAAGGGCGGCGGGATTCCGGGCCCCCTCAGAGTCCGGTTCTTGTGATTGCGGAGGTTCCACCTGAGCGTACTCTAGCTTTGCTTATGGTTCGTGGACAACGCCGGCCTTGGACTGAGAGTCGAGTGTTAACAGCACCAGTCGCGACAACAGCGAGACTTAGACGCTACACTGCGGCACCGTGATTATCCTTGGAATCAACGACAACCACGACTCAGGTGCAGCCCTGGCGATTGACGATCGCCTGGTCGCAGCGGTCGGGCAGGAGCGCCTGGACCGTACGAAAAATAGCGGCGCTTTCCCCTGGGATGCGATCGATGAGGTGCTGCATATTGGGGGCGTAGTTCCCGCAGACGTGGATCGGATAGCCTTTGGCTCGCACTTCACCCCTGCTGCCGCCCTGCGCGCTCTACCGGGTTTTCACCACGGCACCAAGGCCAGCTCGAGTCAGTTCTCTCCCTTTCTTAATGCCTACGTGGCCTACCAGGTGGCTCTTCGTAACTCTGGCTTGTGGCCCATGGACGCGGACTTCTCGCGCAAGATGCTCCGCAGGAAGTTGCGTGCACGAGGCTTGTCAGCGCCTCTGGTAACCCTCGAGCATCACGCATCGCACGCCTACTCCGCATATCGCAGCCAGCCACATCTCGACGCTCTGGCCTTGACGGTCGACGCGATGGGTGATGGCACGTCGGTCACCGTGTCCCTGGGCTGCGGCGGTGATCTCAAGCTCATCTACCGACAGAGCGGGTTCTCGGCGATCAATACCTACTATTCACGGATCACGGAGTGGCTGGGCTTCACTCCGAATCGCCACGAGGGGAAGATCACCGGCCTCGCTGCGTACGCGCCGCCGCCGCCAGAACTCGTCGCCCACTTCCGCTCCCAGTTCCGCTTCCTCGAGAACGGTGGTTTCTCTCGGATCAACTACCTTCGTCGCCAGAGCAGGGACGATGCTTTTCACAGCTACCTCAACCAATTCAGCCGGGAACAGATAGCGGCTTCGCTCCAGATCAACCTCGAGGAGCAGATCTGCGCCTTTGTCAGCCACTGGGTGCGAAGCACCGGACGTCGTAACCTGGCCCTGGCGGGCGGAGTGTTTGCGAACGTCAAGCTCAATCAGCGCATCCACGAGCTGCCCGAGGTGGACAACATCTTCATCTATCCCAACATGGGAGATGGAGGGCTCGCAGCGGGTGCAGCCTTGACCTTGTCGGCGGTTCCGCCCCACGAGCTCAAGGACGTGTACACGGGCCGGGACTTCAGCGCCGAGGATTGTAAGCGGGCACTTACCAGCGCGAACCTGCCCCACAAGAAGCCGCGCAAGCTGGCTGAGCGCATCGCAGAGGCTCTTGTTAAAGGTAAGACCGTTGCGCGCGTTAGCGGACGGATGGAGTGGGGGCCGCGTGCGCTTGGTAACCGCACGGTGATGTTCCGTCCTGATGATCCTTCGGTGAACGACTGGCTTAACAAGAAGCTGGGGCGCACCGAGTTCATGCCCTTCGCGCCCGTGACGCTGTGGGAGGAGCGGGAGCGCTGCTACAAGGGACTAGAGGGTGCCGAGCACGCTGCACGCTTCATGACGGTCTGTTTTGACTGCACCGATGAGATGAAGAAGAACTCGCCGGGGGTGGTTCATATTGACGGTACGGCCAGGCCGCAGCTCCTTCGACGTGAAGACAACCCCGGCTACTACGACATCGTCGCGGCATTCCATGAGAAGACGGGTATTCCGAGCGTGGTGAACACCTCGTTCAACATGCACGAGGAGCCGATCGTGCGATCGCCACGCGATGCGGTGCGTGCCTTCGTGCATGCAGGGCTCGACTACCTGATTCTCGGCCCCTACCTGGTCGAGCAGGCCAAGACCACCCAATAGGCGGCCTCAAGCTCGTCGTCGGCGCCTGCGCAGGGCTCCCATCATCACCAGGATGCTCATCAGTGAGAGGCTCGTGCGTGGGTCTGCATCGGCGGTGGAGCAGCCACAGCCATCGGCCTCACAGCGCCAGGACAGCGCTGAGTCCTGGTCGTCGCAGTCCTCATTGAGGCTGAATCCGTCCCGGTCCTGGTCGTCATCATTCCCGTCACAGTCCTGATCAACGCCGTCGTACCAGATCTCGAGGGCTGCGGGATTTACCTCGGCGTTGGTGTCGTCGCAGTCCTCTTCTACGTTGAACTCGTCGTAGTCCTGATCGTCATCATTTCCGTCGCAGTCCTGATCGACTCCGTCGTACCAGATCTCGTCCATGCCGGGATTGATCGTCGCGTTCTCGTCGTCGCAGTCGACATCGTTTGTAAAGCCGTCTGAGTCCTGGTCGTCATCGTTTCCGTCGCAGTCCTGGTCGACTCCGTCGTACCAGACCTCGTCCATGCCAGGATTTACTTCGGCGTTGGTGTCGTCGCAGTCGGTGTTCTCATCTACGTAGCCTGTGGGCCTCGAGCAGGACACGGTGCTGGTCGAATCGTCGCCGTAGTCATCGCCGTCTTGATCCAGGTACCAGGTGGTCGAGTCCAGCGCTTCGGGCTCATCGACCGCACCGTTACAGTTGTTGTCGATACCATCGCAGACTTCGGTTCCGTCCACGTTGACGTCGTCATCATCGTCGTCACAGTCACCGCCGACGCCGACGTAGCCGGCAGGTAGGTTACAGGCGACCGTCGTGACTTCGTCGCTGCCATAGCCATCCTCGTCTTCGTCTCGATGCCAGGTGCTGGCATCAGTCGCGTCGTTCTCGTCGATGTCGCCCGCTTCTCCGGCGGGTACGACAACGCCGCGTAC
>CAZEIY010000013.1:23254-24993 GCA_964512375.1 uncultured Rickettsiales bacterium
TCTCGTCGATGTCGTCATCGCAGTCGTTGTCCTGACCGTCGCAGATTTCTGCATTACCAGGATAGTTGGCGGCGTCCCCGTCATCGCACTCGCCGCAGCGCAGAACGCCGTCTCCGTCGGTGTCGAACTCACCATACGTCGGATCAAAGTCAGCGCTGCCGTTGCAGTCGTTGTCGAAGCCATCGCAGAACTCGGCGTTGCCTGGGAAATTAGCTGCGTTGGTGTCGTCGCAGTCCACACAACCGAAGGATCCGTCGCCATCACCATCGACTTCCTGGCCGGCAACACCCGCGTTACCGAAGTCGTCGAGACCATTGCAGTCGTTGTCCTGCCCATCGCAGAGTTCGGGGCTCCCGGGTGTGTTGAGGGGGTCCTGGTCGTCGCAGTCCGCACAGCTCAAGGACTGGTCGGTGTCGATGTCCACCTCGCCGGCGGTGTCCGCGAAGGTAGTCAGGTTGCAGTCATCGTCCTGCCCATTGCACAGCTCGGTCGCATTGGGGAAGACCTGGTTGTCCAGATCGTTGCAGTCGGTCGAGTCGGCGATGTAGCCAGTAGGCGCCACGCAGGCGTCCACCGTATCGAGGAGATTGCCGAAGCTATCGCCATCCACGTCGGCGTACCAGGTGGAGGGAGATGCGACCCCCTCGTCGATTTGAGTGTTGCAGTTGTTGTCGATGCCGTCGCAGATCTCGGCGGCAGCGGGGTGGATCGCGCTATCGAGGGGCTCACAGTCGACGTCATCCCCGCTGCCATCTCCATCGCTGTCCGGGTCGAGATAGTTGGGGATGAAGTCGCCATCGGTGTCGTCGTTGTCCGGGTCACCGTCGCCGTCGATGTCTTCGTCGGTAGTCAGCAGGGTGTCGCCGTCGTCGTCCGGGTCGAGATAGTTGGGGATGAAGTCGCCATCGCTGTCGTCGTTGGTGGGGTCGCCGTCGTCATCGACGTCCTCATCGATCGTAAGGACGCCGTCGTCGTCGTCGTCGGGGTCGATGGCGTCGATGAAGGAGTCACCGTCCGTGTTTAAGGGAGAACTAAGGTCGCCACCTACCTCGGCGAGATCACCGATGCCGTCTCCATCAGTGTCGGCGTCGTTCTCGTCGGTACCGATTAGGAACTCATCGAGATCGAGGATCCCATCACCGTCCGTGTCCGCCATGGAGCAGATACTTGCCAGCGTGGCGTCTACCAGGGTGTAGACGATGGCTTCCTGAGAGTAGTTGTAGAAGCCAAAGTTGCCGATGGGAAAGCTGCCGGCCTCACTGAACTCCGGATTCCCGTCTACAGACACGTCGATCTGGGTGGTCGAGTAGCTGATCTCGACTTGGTAGGTGACTTCTTCGACCCAGCCGGTGTTACCCAGGGTGGTTGCGCTGGCCAACTCTGTAACGCTGCCCTCGTGCCCCCACATGTCTCGCCAACTGTTGACGTTGCCCTGGACCCGCGACATTCGCAGCCCCTCTTCGCCGTTTGTTCCTGAAAGGCTCTGGGATCCCTTCTTCCAGTCGAACAGGAGCCACTCTGCGTTGGGATTCTGGTTGTCCCCGAGTTCGTAGCCGACAACCCAGCCCATGAAGTCGTTATCCGGGTTGCTGTTCCAACCACCACCGCTAGAGTCGCCCACATCATTGCAGGTGATATCGAAGGTGATGGTCACACCGTCGGTTGGAAGGGTCGAGACGTAGACCGCAGCTTGGGCATTCTCAGACTGCGTTACCCGCAGGCCGTCGGTCGTTGTCTGC
>CAZEIY010000014.1:0-3080 GCA_964512375.1 uncultured Rickettsiales bacterium
GAGAGAGACGGACGATGAGCATCAATCCATGCGACCGCTCCCAGGTCTCCTCGCGCCATCAACTCAGAACGGGACAGATCACAAGAGAACACCCGATCGGGAAGAGATGTTGCCGTTCCGCGTAGACCAGGGACCCGCTTGGGGCTCTTGAACAGAGGACGTAGATAGCGAGTCTCGATGCCCGTGTCCGCAGGAGGATAGAAGAACTGATTGTCGTTGGTAGTGAAGCCCCGCTGCAATCGAGCGAGCTCACCCAGAGGAGTGAGTGGAACAGGTGTTTCGCATCGGCGAACCGCAAAGAACTGCTCTGGAGCGCGAAGGTAGGGCCCCCAACTCTGATCACCGCTGAGGACGGCCTGGCTGAGGCTCCTGAGCAGGATCGGCTTCGCAGGAAGGGGCTCTCGAACCTGTGCGAAGCGAACCTCTTGCCGCGCCCTCTGGTTCGGATCAGCACAGCGTCGCGCCACCAGAATCATCGTGTTCACCCGGGCGTTGCGAAACCAACGCTCTGCGGTCGACTCAACCAGCCACTCCAGGGCGCAGGTCTCGAGCAGGTTCGCTCGAACCGCACGACCGTAGTCCACATCGAGCCACGAGTTCGAGAGCACCAGGGCAAGACGGCCACCCTCTCGTAGGTGCTCAATAGACCTCTCGATGAAGTCCGCGTACAGATCCCGGCCACGACCTCGATCGCGAACATAAGGAGGGTTGCCGATGACACGACAGAAGTCTCCATAGGCTCCCGCACTCAGAAAGTCCTCATTGAGGATCGACACGTCAGGAAGTTGGTCTCGAGCAGCATCTAAAGCCAGGGCATCCGTTTCGTATCCACAGAGTTGGGCGTCTCGGAGCGACCACCGCTCGCGGGCAGCCAGCAAGAACCTCCCCGAACCACAAGACGGCTCCAGAACCCTCGCGACTGGGCTCGAGGGCGCTCCCACAAGATCGAGCACGAGTTCGACCAGGGCAGATGGGGTGAAGTACTGACCCAGGCCGTGCCGCTGTGAAGCGGGCACAGTGGCTTCAATCGCTCGGCCCAGGGGGTCCTCGACCGCCCCAGAGGGAGCCGGGATCCTTGTGTAAACAGTCTCCATTGACGTGAAGTCTACCCCGCCAGCCACGCCTCAGAAGCGAGGCGGCAGAAGCGCCCAGGGTTGTCCTACCTCGGAGCGCAGCTCCGTGGCGGGTGCTGGCAACTCCCCCGCCGCACCGAGTCCTCGACCACTGCCGGCACGGCACGACTGAAAGCCCTGCGAGATGTCACCCTGCTCCTGCGGGGGACCCGAGAAGAGGAGGGCTAGAAGTGTCCCGGGCTCAGCCGCATAAGTCGAAGCACCACATCCAACCCCGAACAGTAGGGCCCTCCAAGCCCCGTCATCCAGCTCAGCCCGAAGTTCTCTCCACAGAGGCTGCGGCTCATCGCCCCGAATGACGCTGACCGCGGTGTCCGCCCCGAGAGCCAGGCCGTATCCCTCGCTCAACTGCCGCTTCAGCTGTGGGCTCCCGTTCCGGCTCAGTTGTCGAAATGCCGCGTGGCGTGGATAGCCGGGCCTGGGATCCATGGCGTGGGCACCCGTCCCTACCACGGCCTCCGCTGCGCTCGCAGCGGGAGCCACGATCGAATCACCCAGAGACGGTAGGAGCACGGCCGCACACAGGACGACCACTCCGGAAGGAATGAATCGGAGCCAAGGCCGTCGAACACTGGAAAGCGACGATGCCAACACAACCGACGCGAGCACGAGAGCCAGGGAGAGGGGCACACCCCAGTATCGGTAGGCCAGTGGATAGAAGCCAAAATCCAGTGGCACCAAAGAGAGCGGTAGATACCAGGACACAGCCAACCCTGCGACCATTCGTGGCCTGTCCTCTTCGGGCGAGTTGCGAAGCGCGAGGGTCCACAGAGTCGACAAGAAGGCCAGCCAGGCCAATGCGGCGAGCAACACTCTGCGACCCGCCAACTCGACGTTGTGAGCCCCGCCCTCGAGGGCTCGAGCCACCTTGGCGAACAACAACAGCCCGGCCCGCTCGGTCACCTCACCGTGCTCACGGAGACCACCAAAAGAGACTTCGAGCCCTGCCGAGCCGAAGTCATTCGCGAAGAACAGGGCGAGTCCACGCACGCCGCCCGGAGCGAGCGCGGCGAGTAGAACAATCGGCAGCAGACCGCCCAACACCACCCAAGCCACCGAGCGAAGGCGACTCGATAGTGAACGTGGCTGCGCCGAACGCGGCAACAGCCAGAGTGCCGGGACGAAGAGAGCCGTCCACAGCGCGAGCGGGCTGAGGAGCCACGCCAGGGATACCGCAAATCCCGAGCCAAGAGCCCGACCTCGGCCCCCTCCCCCCTGTGCGGGTAGCGCCAACACCAGAGCCAGCAACTGAAAGACCACAGACTCCGGCGTCGAACCGCTCAGACCTGCAAAATCGAAATGCAGGCCGGGCCAGGCAAAGGCAAAGAAGACCGCGCACAGAGCTCCAGTCCAGAGTCGAGCCTTGTGAGAGGAGTGGGGCCCCCTCAATGAGACCGCCAGGCCCACGCAGAGGGCTGCCATCGACGCACCGAACGTCATGGCAAGCACCTTGCCGGCTAGTAGGGGACTCATGCCCAGCGCAATCAACGGGGCTGCCAGCAGCGCTATCGCGTACGAACCCGGCGAGGAGCCATGCAGTGCACCGAGCGCCAGCGGGGGCAGCTCCCCCGCAGCCATAGACATGGACACCAGCAAGACCTCCCACTCTCCGCGCACAGGGAACGGCCAGCCTCGAGGCAGGTGGATGGCCAGATGGGCCACTATCCACAGGGCGGCCCCCAGCAGCGAAATGTGAAACAGCGATAAGGAGCGGCGTTGCACCGAGGCAATCCTACCCGAGCGCTCACCCAGGGCGAGTAAAGCTCGCGTAGGATTACAGGCGGATGCCTTTCACCTCCTTCGCTCTGCCCTTCTTTCGACCCATGCGCCTCGACATCGCAGCCTGGCTGCTCGTTCTACCGCTCATCGCCTGGCTTCAGACCCTCCCAGGGAATGAACTGGCAACCTTGGGGCAACTACAGGCAAGCGTGGCAGCCAACCAGCCCT
>CAZEIY010000014.1:3090-24572 GCA_964512375.1 uncultured Rickettsiales bacterium
ACACCCCAACATGCCGGTGGCCATCGGCAACGCTGCGGGCCTGGTGATCGGCATGACCATGGCCGCCCGTAGCCTGGGTCCCCTGGTCGCCTGGCTGGGTGTGCTGGGAGCTACCATCCTGCCAGGGCTATGGCTGAGCTCGGGCCTCGAAGGTTCTGAGAGCATGATGGGAGCCTCTCCCGTGCTCTACGGTTGCCTGTCGATGGCCGGCATTGCCTGGATGCGGATTCGACACGAGCTCACCTACAGCGAGAGGAAGGATCTCATCGCTGGTTTCGCGACCTGGGGCCTGGTCGCCTTTGCGTTGAGCGTGCCGCTCCTCCTACAGAGTCCGGTGAGGGGGGTCCACGCCATCGGCTTTGGCTGGGGAGCATTGCTCGGGACGCTGAGCCCACGCCACTGGCTACCGCGGAAGGAAGCTACGGAAACAGGTTTTCCGGTGCCAGGAGCAGCGAAGGGTCCAGAAGCTTCTTGATCGCGTGCATCGAGGCCAGCTCGAGATCACCGAAGCGATGCTTCAGATAAGGACGCTTCACCTTCCCAACACCGTGTTCAGCGGTGATGGTGCCACCGAGAGCGCAGGCCTCCTTGCACATGCGCGATACCACCACCTCGGCCCGCTGGACCTCCTCTGCGTCTTTAAGGAGGAGGTTGTAGTGAGGATGACCATTTCCCACATGCCCAAAGCGTGCGACCCGCTCGATCCCCGCCTCGCGCAGCCAACTATCGGCTCGTTTCATGAAAGCCGGTAGCTGCTCCGGGGGCACCGCCCAGTCCGTAGAGATCTTCTTGCCACCAGCAGCCATGTAGCTCGATCCCTCCTCGTTGAGAGTAGCCGGCACCGCGTGACGCAGCATTCGGAGCTCGTCCTGCCGGATTCTGTCGGTTGCCACCACGGTGTCATCCGCCAGTGCGCCAGGACTCCGCTCAAGAAGGGACCACCAACGCTCCACTACCGCACCCTCAGCACCAACGAGATGTTCTTCCTCAAAGAAGACTGCCGCCTGAGCACCAGCTGGCAGAACAACCCCGCTGTCCTGCTCGCGCATGATGGACAAACATCTCTGATCGAGGAGCTCAAGGCAGCGCGGACGAACTCCCTTGTTGCTGCGGTCCTCGTTACGAGCTGACGCCACAAAAGCGAGCGCAGCATCAACACTGGTGAAGAACGCGAGCGCGCCGAAGAACTCCTCAGGACGTACGAGCAGGTCCACCTCAACGCGGGTGATAAAACCGAGCGTTCCCTCCGATCCACAAAAAATGCTGACGAGATCGCGCAAGGCCGCATAACCAGCCGCGTCCTTGTTCACCGACCTCCTCCGAAACCAGCGAATGCTTCCGTCGAGCAAAGCCACCTCGACACCTCGAACCCAGCGGTGGGTCGCCCCATACCTATAGCTGCGCGCACCGCTCGCATCACAAGCGACCGTCCCCCCCAGAGTGCACTCCCGTTCCGAAGTGGGGTCGGGGGGATAGAACAAGCCCTTTGATTCAACATCGTCCTTGAAATCCATCAACACCGCTCCCGCGCCAACCACCGCGATGCGCCGTTCTTGATCGATCTCGACCTCTGGCTTGATGCGCTCACAGGACATGACCCAGCCCCGTGCAGCGAGTCCCGAGCCGGTCGTCGAGCTACGCAGACCACAAGGGGTGACAGCGACTCCCTGGTGGGCCGCCTCACTCAACCACCAAGCAGCCTCCTGAGCATCGAATGGACGAATCAATCCCTCGGGAGAACCGACGTATGCAGAGGCATCCCGTCGGTAGCCTTCCAAGACTTCTGGGTCCGTGACGAGCGGACAGTCGTCGGCTCGTGACTGGACAGGATTAGCGGATTCCAACACCATGTTCTTCCGAGAGTGCTGGCGAGGGGGTCTCGCCTCTCGCCAGGGCCGGTGCTAGTTTAGATTTTCGACGGGTCCAGTCCAGCATGAGCCAACGATTGATACACCTCAACTCTTCTCAGCCCAATGGAGCGTCCGCTCTGCCTGGGCTTCGTCCGGGTGTCACCCTGATCAACCAGGGAGAAGAAGCTGAGCTCCGCGATAGCTCTCTGGGCCAGGTGGTCAAGCTGGGAGAAGCGGCCACTGTCATCGTCTCTCTGCTGGATGGGAGGCGAGATGCAGCAGCCATCTTGAAGGAGGCTGGTCAGAAACTAGGTGGCCCTCTGGACCCCATGGGCCTGGTCGACCTCCTCCAGGCCCTCGACCAACGAGCACTCCTCGACACACCGAGAGCGCGGGCGGTCGTCAGTCAGGGACTGATTCGGGCCGATGTGGCCGCCCTTCGGCGGCTTAGCCAACGCCCCCGTCCAATCATGCAACTGGCAGCCAACCCCAGCGCGTCCCCAAAAGAAGTGCGAATGGCAGCAGACAGTCGCTTCTCGTGCAATTCCTGCACCCGCTGCTGTACGGGCAAGCACTTACTCGGACCGGTGTCAGCCGATGAGGTCCAGAAGATTCTCGCTGGATTCAAAGAAGCCGGCCTTCCCGGGGCGGCCAGAGCCAGCGACTTCATCCCCCTGGGCAATGACGGACAGCCGCCAGAATCCTTCTTGCTCCGCACCGAGAATGGGCGCTGCTCCTTTCTTCAAGAGAGCGGTCTGTGTGGAATCCACGCGCAGCTTGGAGAAGAACTGAAGCCGGCTGCATGTCGGCTGTTCCCCTTCCGGCCCGTACGCACCGTGTCTGGATGGGATGTCGGCCTCAGCCTCTCCTGCCCCACCGTGGCAAATGGAAGTGGCGACGACGCCAACAGCGAGGCGCTCAAGACGGTGACCTCTCTGGCAAAGTCGTCATCACTTCTTCAGGTGCTGACCGACACAGTGCAGTTGGACTCGGTCTGCAAGGTTCCCTACGAGCTGTACGGAGACTGGGAAGAGAAGAGCGTCACCAGACTTCTCGATGAGAGCGAGGATGCTGCTATTTCCTGGATCTCAGTAGTAGAAGACTTTGAGGCTCTGCTGCAGAAACAGACGGGATACCAATCGGACTCATGGCTGGAGCTTGCCAGCGACGACACGTCGACCATGGAGATGTCCAACATCTCAGCGTCGGAGCCAGTCATCAGCGAGCGAGGTCAAGGTGATCTCAATCCAGACGTAGGCCACGCGGCCGACATCCTTCTGCGCGATCTGGCGGTCTGGCTTGAGTTGCTGGTGGGACTCGAAGCCGCCGATCCAGGAGCGCTTCGTAGGGTTCGACGAGGACTTGTACGGCTGCGAAGCGCGCTCAACGTCTCTCCTCGTTCGGCCTCCGTGCTCGCTGAGCGTGCGAGAATCTCTCAGCTTGTCGCCGACGCTGCGGACACACTGGGCGATAACTTCAAGAGTGAGGACTCGGACCAACTCACTGCCACCAGACCAGCCATTCGACCAGTACACACCAAGAAGGTGCGGGCGGATGTGCTGACGCGACGCTTCCTTGTTCAGGCGCTGGTCGGAAAGAGCCTGTTCCGCTACAGCACCGTTCGCCACGGCCTCCTTGCCGTCACCATCCACCTGGCACTGATGAGCCTCGAAGACATCGAAAACGACCCGTACTTCCCCAAGATCGAGGACATAAGCTACCTCTTTCAACATCCACAATTTTCGGATGTGATCGACTCAAGGGCAATCGTGCGCCATCACCAGGGTGACGGCAGCATTCATCGCTCGATTCTGGGAGTCGGCTACCGGATGTCGTGATCCGTTCCCTGGCGAGCCGCTCTCTTAGTCACCCTTCTTACTCTTTGCGCCCGGCGGTGGCCTGGTCGATCCAGGTTTTAGAGAGCCCGGGTTTCGTGCACGACGCTTACGCGATACATGCTTCGAGCGGCGAGATCCCGCCCCGGGCCGGGAACCACCTCGATTGGATGAACCCGCGGACCCCTTAGAGGGCCCTGCTGAAGTCTTCTTCGAGCCGCTTTGAGTTGCGCTTACACTTCCGCCACCCTGAACACGACGCAGTTCCTCTTCCTGCTCCATCTTCTCGCGCTTGCGAATGAGAGCGGGGGGAATGTAGCGGCTTCGCTGATGCTGTGACTCGTCGACCTCATCGATCTCAACGACCACGTCTCCATAGACACGGGACTGACAGGACAGCCGCTCACTCGTGAGATGAAAGCAGTTCCCCATGTGGTCAGCCTCATCCCAGCACATAGGCGAGACGAACTCAGCACCGTCGACGATTCGTACCCGGCACAGAGCACAAGCGCAGCGTCCTCCACACTGGCTGGGAATCGCAACTTCGCTGGCCAGTGCTGCGGCAAACACCGTGGTGCCATCACGGACCTCGATGGTGACGCCGGCCTTCTTGAAGTGAATCTTCGCCATGAACGATATATTACTCGGAGCCCTGCCCGCCGGACAAAAACGGCGAACTGCCCAGCACTGCCTCCAGGAAGAGGGGCTGACCATCCGAGAGTAGCGGTACATCGTAACGACCTGGAACAAGCCCCCAGCGAGCTTCCGGTAGACCCAGTCCAGATGGCAACCAGCGAGGCGAGGACAGGGTAGATGTTGCCTGCTCAACTCCCTCGCCCGACAGCAAGGCTATCCCAGCCTTGGCTGCGGCCTGCTCGGCCCAGGCACGATGCAGCCGGCCCAGACCATCGATGGAAAGCAAGCGACCCAGACCATCGACCACAAGGAGGCTGCCCGAAGGCAGAGAGACCTTCCACAGTTCGCTCTGTTCGAGGGATGGGAGCAGGCTCCCCATGGGCTCAGGACTCGAAGAGATGGCACGCAGAAACAACAACATCGAGTCAGATGAGGTCTGCGCCTGCCGCGCCGAATCGGGAGAGAGGGGGTCGACCGAGAGAGCCTCAATGGCGCAGTCCCGACCGTGCGCCTGCAGGGAGGCCGATGCCACTGCTACCCCGTTCGAGGGACCGGGAAGAACACCAGCTACTCCTCCTGGCAAGCCGGTGAGGGCTGGTCTCAGATCGTAGGCGTACTGGAGTTCACGATCAGCGCCAGGCGCAGTAACGAAACCGGACAGCAGAGACGAAATACCTGCTAGCGACGAGCGGCGCCAGGAGCTGGGAGTCGCTGGTGCTGATCGCTGCTCGGCAAGCGCGAGGAGTTGACGGGCACCGGGAAGATCCATCGTCCAGGCGGGCCTGGACGCAGGCACCCATTCGACATGTTCGGCAGCGCGAAGCGGTAGATCACCAGAGAGAACCAGCGCCATCAATGGGGTGACCTCGAGGATTCCAGGCAGGCCCGGAAGGAGGCGAGAGGCACCGGGAAGGGGCGGCAGGCCAACGCCTGCACCAACGGGAGTCTGGTCGACAGCCAGAAGAGCAGAGCGAGCGAAAATGTCCTGGCGCGGTCTCGCCCAGGCGCGGCTCACACCCGAAGCACCCATCGGCAGAGAAGCAAGCCGATCGCCCTGACCGGCAAGTGATCGCCACCAGAAACCCACTGCAGAGGCTGCCCCCCGGAGGGTGGCGTCTGGCCCCTGGTTCGCTCCGCGTAGATCGACCGAACGTAGAGAGGGGGGCGACCAACCCGACGGCGAACGGACCTCGCCTCCAGCTATCGGGAACTGCAATCCATCTAGAGAGGCTCCTGAGCCCAACCAGCTCACGGTTCGCCCGACACTGGAGAGGCGTAGCGACGAGTCACTGCTCAGCTGTGGTCCAGCTCCATCCAGGGAGGGAGCAACAGCTCGCCCGCCGAGTAGCAGCGGTGCGCCTCCCCAGTACATCGAGTCGTGGCCCTCGTGCGCTTCTTCCTGCCCTTGCTCCTCGTCCACCCCTGCAAGCTGGGCGCCAATGGGATCCGCGCTCAGAGAGGCGCCCGGCTCCCATGCGCCCAGTACACTCTCCCAGACCTTGGTGACAGCCTGGAGGGCTCCTGTTGCACCTCGTACCTCGTCAAAGCGAAGCACTTCGCGCCCTCCAGGCAGCAGCACCTCGACGCGTCGAGATCCCGACAGCTTCGCCTCTTCACGAAGACCGGCCTCATCGATACCAAGCCCTAGAGCCAGCGACTTGTCCGGCGCAGGCACAGTACCGTCTAGGGGGCTGACAGCGATGTGAAAGGGCTTATCAACTCCCAGGAGCTGCCACTGACTTGCCCGTCCTAGTGGGTCCCGCAAGAGCTTGAGCTCGGCACCTCCCAGGTACAGAAGGCTCACAACCCGAGCCGCAGAGTCACGACTGATCCTGAAGGTGTGGCCCTTCCCTGAGCTTCCCGTCACGCTGAACTCTCGCACATCGCCGTTCTCGTCACGAAGGATCTCCGCCCTGCGACCACTGTCTCCAAGGAGGCGGCTCGCTCTACCAAGGGAGTCCCTGTCTACCCGTAGGAGTGGAGCGGTGGCTCCCTTGAGCCTCAGCGAGCTCAACGCCCCTCCATCCCAACTCAGATGCCAGCTCCCAAGCTGCAACAGACGCCCCGACTCATCGCGCTGAAAGGATCGGCGCTGCAGCTCCTTCGCCGCTCCCCCACCGGCCCGATCCTCGAAGACGGTCGAAAGCACCTCACCCGACCCAGCGCGCTCGATACGCCAGCGGCGCTGAGAAGATCCCTCACCCCAGCTAAGCAGTTCTCCCACCTCACCGTAGGATCGTCTCTGCGCACCAACCCGGGTTGGACCAAGCTCACCGTAAGCAGCCTCTATGGACGTTCCTGCACTGCGCAGAGCGCGCCAGCGTCCCGCCGCATCCCACTCCAGCCTGACCTCACGACCCCTGGGATCGACGAACACCTCGGGCAGACCCAGCAGTCCATAACGCAGAGTCCAGACCTGCCTCCCGTCTCGAAGCTCGACGAGCTTCCCCATGGCGTCATGCTTTAGATGCCAGGTCAGTTGGTCGGGGGCAGAGAGAACCTGCAGTCGTCCGTTCGCGTCGAGGTTCAAGCGGGTGGAGGCTGAAACAGGGTCATGCACCACCAGCACTCGTCCGCTCCGGTCTCGCTCCAGTCTCCACTGTCCGTTACCGCGACGAACCTCCTTCACCCGTCCCCACGAGTCCAGATCCAGCGAGGCATCGCCGAGCAGTTCATCTCTCCAAGCGGCGACCCGCCCCTTACGGTCTCGTTTCAGAACGACACGGCCTCCTCCGCGGTGCTGCCAGCTGCTGGGAAGACCATCGGCATCGAGTTGAATCTTGCGCTCGACACCATCGGCCAACACAACTGAACTCAAGCTGCCATCTCCAGCACGCCGCAGCTCCCACTGCCGCTGACTCCCCAGACGGAGGCCCTCCAGCCGACCCGCGGCACTTCGCTCGATCTCGACCTGGTCCCTCTCTGTCTGCCAACCGTCGAGCACCCCGCCTTTGCCGTAGTGAAGCTTCACGCTCGAGTGCGCATCCCGTAGACCAGCGACTCTTCCCCCATGCCCGTAGCTCAACTCCAGCCGCAACCCTCCCGGAGTATCGAAGCCCTTCACTCGACCCAGAGCATCTCTCTGCAAGGTGGCGCTCGCGCCACCCGAAGAGGTCACGGTCCTCAACAGTCCCCGGCTGTCACGACGCAAGGTCACCGAGCCATGTCCCGCCGAATCGACCTGACGAAGCAACCCACCGCGTGTTCGTTGGATCTGAAGACGGGCTCCACCGGGAGCCTCAATACGAGCCGGTAGACGGAATGAGTCCAGCGCCAGACGCGTGCGGCGGCCAGCCGGATCGGTCCAGCCGAGTAGCGCTCCCTGGTCACCACGCACCATCTTCGCCTTAGCGCCTCCTAAATCCTTGAGCGCTGTTATCGCGCCATCGGCCGAGCGATCAAAGGACACCTTCTCATCGAGCCTCCGGACCGACAGCAACCGACCCTCGTCATTCCACTCCAGGAAGGTACGCGCTACAGGAGACAGCCACTCAACGGGGAGCGGGCGATCTTCTTCGAAGCGTACTGATGACACCGTTCCCCCGGAGGCGAGGCGACGCTCCCTTCGCAGAGAAGACCAGGAGCTTGTCCAGCTACCACAGGCCGACCCCTCCAGCGCTACCTCGAGTGCCTGACCGCGCTCCTCCAGATCACCCAGACGCAGCTCTCCAAGAGGCCCACGGGCCGAGGCAACCCGGCCGGAACCCGGATCGTACTGAACCTCGAGGCTTCCTTCCGGACCGTCCAACTGCACGAGACGACCCTGATTGTCGTAGCGCATCCCATAGCTACCGGCTGATGATTCGAGGCGATGCAGATACCGATCCACGTACAGTAGCTCGGACGTCGAGGTCCCGGACCTGATACGAACGATGCGGCCATAGCTGTCGCTGTCGATGAGATAGCGCGACACCCCACCCACCTCGACCTCTGCCAGAAGCCGACCCTCTCGCACGAGGCGGAGGTGTGCGCCGTAAGCGGGCTCAACCTGCTGAAGAGTACCGTCCTTCGCATAGAGCTCTCTTCCCCCATCATGCCGAGTGAGGACCACGTGCTCGTTAGCGTCATCCAGGAGCAGGATGCGCTCTCCACGACGTGAGGACCGGTACGCTGCACGTCGATCGGTCTTGGGAGGCCCCAGGAATCTCATCCTCATCTCACCAAAGAACTGTGGGTCACTGGCGATCATCTGCCGAAAGGTCCGCTCTCCCCCACCGGCGCGGCGCTCAGCGAGCGTCGTGTTCCTGCGCCACTGCCGCACCAGATCATCCGCCAACTTCAGAACCTCACGACGATTGGGCAATGGACCGGCTAGAAAAGAATCCTCAAAGCCGTCTCCATCGACCAACACCCGATCACCCCAGGCACCAGGCACCCAGTGTCGACCCAGGTCATAGCTCCACCCCTCCACCAGCGCCGATGAACCCAGCGGATCAAGGTGGTTGTAAGTCAGCGCCATCTGGCTGTCAGCCAGGGCATCTCCCCTCAGGATGGGTCGAATACTGACTACCAGGTTTCCGGCGAACACCGAGACCCTGGCACCGGCGCCCAGTTCAACGAACAAGTCCTCTGTAGTGCCGTGGCCCAGGTGGTCGATTGGTCCGCGGTCCACCGAGAAGACTTCGTCGGAGGCCTTCTGTGCTGAGCTGGTGAGCTGCAGGTCTGGTTCCTGAGCGTGGGCATCCCCGGCAAGAAGCGCCAGGGACAACGAGACAAGGAACCAGCAGAGGATCGATGAGAACCGAAGAATCACAGGGCTGATTCTATCCCTCCTCGCGAGGGCGGGGAGGAAGCTACTTCACGTCCCAACGACGAGGATAAGAAGCCTCGCCGATCGCGGTCATCTTGAAGGGCCTCGGTCCACGCTTTGGAACGCGCGTAGTGTAGCCGCGGAGCATTCG
Source organism: uncultured Rickettsiales bacterium (assembly GCA_964512375.1). GTDB lineage: Bacteria > Myxococcota_A > UBA796 > UBA9615 > UBA9615 > UBA6601. The sequence goes on from CAZEIY010000014.1 coordinate 12,313, forward strand.
AGCTCGGTCATCGAACTCGATGAACAGATAGCTGTCATCGGGAAGGTGCCCCTGATAGTCGAGCAGAATGTTGCGAAAGCCCTTGAGAAAGAGCCCATCGAGCCCTGCTTGAAGGGGGTAGCTCCAAGTGGTGTAGACCATAACCTTCGAGCTGGAACGAGCATCGAGCAGCTTGTAGAAATCACGGAAGACCTCTTCGAGGTTCTGGCGAAATACCTGCGTGTGCGGACGCTGTCCCTGGCGCCCCCACTCGACCTCAGCGGTCAAGGCAAGCTTCCGGTACGAGCCCACAGGAAAGCTCAGGCCGTCGATGCCCGCCCCACCTGGGGACTGGCCACGCTTGACCCGATCTTCGACACACCAGGCAACATCCCAGAGGTAGGCAGCGCTCTTGCGACGATCATCAGTCGCGAAGGGGGAGTACCCGCGCCGCTTACCCAGACGCACCAGGCGAGACTTGACCGCATTCGTCCAACTACTCAACCGCTCATCGGTCTGCAAGGTACGCTCACGCACCATGCTTGCGGCGAACTCGTCAAACAGCAATTTCAGGTCCACCGGAACACCCCTCCTCGACCCGCCACCACGGGCCGCGCAAGCTACAACGGCACTGTCGTAGGGGCAATACCTTGAAGCCAAGTGCCCTCGATTTGCTCTCCAAACTCACATTTGCGAGTAGTCTCAGCCTATGCGAACCATGGCCCAGTTCATGACGCTCGTTGCGCTCCTGGCGGCCGGCACGCTCCACGCCCAGAGCACCCCATCTTCCCCGATGTGGGCTGCTGGTCAGGTGGTAGTCGATGCCAGCGAGATCGGGCGTATCGTCGGACGTGTTACCCACAAGAATGCCGAAGAACCTGCCCAGGGCGCTCACATCGAGTTGCTCCGACCCGCCCTATCAAAGGGTCGGGTCTTCCCTGAGCCCTGGGTTCCTACGGGCACGCACGCAAAATCAGCCGTGGTCGCACGCATGCCCTCTGGGACAGACGGCAGCTTCCGATTCGATGGAGTGGCGCCTGGGAGCTACGTGGTTCGCTGCGCCACGGCGCCGGAAGGGGCTGGACACGCCGAAGTCAGCCTGAGCCCCGAAGAGCCGGTACGTAGTGTGATCCTGGTCTTCAATCAAGGCCGACAGGCAGTGGGTACTGTGGTCGACGACCGGGGAGAGCCGCTAGCCCAGGTCTTCGTTTATGTGTCTGGCATCGATCGGGGGGATGGACTCAACTCGGCGGGCCCGGGTGGCTCGACGTCCTGGACCCGTAGCGACCGAAAGGGTCACTTCAAGCTCACCCAATTGCCTCAGGGAACCCTGCATCTCCAAGCCGCGCACGTCGAGGTTGGCTTCTCGAACGTCGTTCCGGTGCTCGAAGGCCAACCCGACGCAAAGATCCAGTTCAAGATCAAAGTGGATCGTGCGCGCTTCGATCCGAACCGAAACCCGGGTGGTATTGGCGTGTCGCTGCGCTGGACGCCGGCAGGCCCCATTATCTCAAGGGTCCTCCCGGACAAACCAGCGGCCGGGGTTGGTCTGCTCATCGGTGACTTGATCACTGCGATCGACGGTCGTTCGACCCTCTTCATGAGTTCGGTCGAATTCATCGCTCGATGCAGAGGGCCCGTTGGTACGCCAATCAGCCTGAACGTTCGACGCGCACAGAACAGCTGGGACGTACGTGTCGAACGAGCACAGCTCTCGCCCTGAGCCCATCTCAGCAAGTGTGGAACAGCGGCGCTATCATGGGCCGCTGATGAAGCCGGTAAGAGCAAATCAGATCGGCTTTCTGCTGCTGGGGGCGGCCCTCCTCCTGGTGCCCCTAAATCTACTCGATAGTCCGCGACCTCCTCCCCATTCGGTGTCCTTCTTCGCTGGCCTGCGCCTTATCGTCGGCCTGCCCGTCGTGCTGTTCCTGCCCTCGTTCTTCTTCGCTCCTCTGCTGTTCCGTAGGGACCTGAGCAACGACGAGCGCCGCCTCGATCGGGTCGACCCGGGCTGGTTTGCCCTTAGCGCTGCTGGCCTGGGGCTGCTCTTTCACTTCCTAAACTTCAACCTGTTGAGAGCCTGTGGCGTACACATCGACTGGATCAGCCTGAGCGCCTTGATGCTGCTCGAAGGAGTGCTGGGATTCATCCTGTTGCGCCACAGGGCGCCTGAGTTGGCCTTCTCGATGCCGCAACCAACAGCTCGAATCGCCCTGATCACTGCTCTGGTCGGCGCCATGATGTTCGCCTTCTGGCAGCGCGCCCACCTGATGCAGGATTCTTCGTGGTACTTCGACGATGAGAGTCTCAACCACGACATCGAGCCTTCGCACCACCCCGGAGCGATCAGCTACGCGCACGAGAACGGTCGAGCCTTCGTGCAATCCACACCCTTCGAGGCCGAACAACAGGTCGAGACCGTCATCGTAAGCAACAGCGCCGAGGGCCCCCAGCTAGTGCCCTTGTACTTTCTGGTTCACTCGAGAGTGGGGGCGGGAGCTCAGCTCGTGGTGCACCGCAATTCAGATGAGACACCTGGGATCTCTCCACCCAGCAGCATCGGGGACATCGGCACCATCGAGCAGGCTTCCCGCTGGAGAGAGCACCTGGTCGAGCGCTACTGGGAGTGGGGGACGGTCCTGCTGACGGAGATCGTACGCGTGCCGGCAAAGGGATCGACAGCCATCGATCTGCGACTGATTCCTTCACCGGGGAGCGAGGAACCTGCTGCACTCGATGACTTCCGGATCGTCGCGCTGACCAACCTGACAGGTGCCGAGGTGCGCGGTGAACTGCAAGAACTCGGTATCCACTCGATGCACGCGTTCCAGATGCTCAACGTCACTGAGAATGTCCGCTGGGCAGCTGAGGTGGCGAGCACCCACGTTCTGCCCGGCCACTCCCCACCGTGGGCGCAGCCGCCCAGCACCCTGCACCAGCCACCTGCCTGGACGTATCTGTACGCACCCGCTCGCGAACTACTTACTCCCCAGCTTGTCTCGGCCTCTGGCCTCCTCGTGCTCACGTTGTTTGCCATGGTCCTGGGCGCGCTCAAGGGCATCGAGGGCGCTCCGGGCATGCTGGATGGTCGTGTAGCCGCGCTGCTCGCAGGGATACTGTCGCTGAATGCTGCCCAGCACGGACGCCTCATGGTTGGGGACGGCTCTATGAACTTCCCCGACAACCTGTTTGCATGTGCGCTCGTCCTCGCCATCGTCAGCCTCTGCACCGGCCGGTCCCATATCTTCGTGCTCTGGGCGATGCTTGCTGCCCTCTTGCGCTATCCGGGAGCCGTGGTCATCTTGCTGGCGGGCCTGGCTCTGTTGGCCGTGGACAGAGAGAGGCGCATCCAGGTCATCGATGGACTGATGAGATTTGGGCTGGCTATCGCGCTCTTCTGCGGCGCGATGCTCGTCATCGGCGTTGTCACTGGAATCCTTCCTACCTGGCTATATGCCCTGTACTTCGAGACGATTCCCGAACACTTCTATAACGCCCCTGGCGACGCCCCTGCTCTACTCCAACGCCCGCTTCACTTCCTCCGCATCTGGATGTTCGTCGGTGGCGGCCTCCTGCTACTGGCAGCGCCCTTCCGTGGTCGCCTGTCCAAGGTCAGTGCCTTGACCGCAGCGCTCTACTTCCCATTCCTTGGGTTTATCCACCACCACAGCCACCACTACTTCCTGCCGCTGGTGGCCCTGGCCGGCCTTTCGTGCTGCGCTTCGATCGCGCACGACCCCGAGCCAAAGCGACGTCTGAGCGTCGCAGGTCTTGCCTTCACGGTGGCGGCCGGCCTGTTCTGGTACGCGAAGGCGCAGTCTCTCTGAGCTACAGAGATCTGGCAGCGCTCAGTACGCGAGCTTAAGACCCACCTGCAGGGACCAACCAGAGAAGGTCAGGCCGGCGCTCTCCCACTCACCATCACGGAGCTGCTTCTCGACCTTTGAGTACCGCCCCTCAACCGTGATGTAGGAGTCATTGATTCCGACCTTGGCGTCTACTCGTGCAGCACGCTCCGGCTCGAGCCGGTCCAAGAGGAACCCCAATCCAAAAAAGCCGCTCCAACCGACGCGATCACCAACCCACTCTTCGCCATCACCTGTCTCGTTCTCACGCCACAGGGTCCAGGAGAGGCCGGCGCCTCCGTAGGGAACGACGGGCTGTTCCTCCGCGATATCTATGCCAACAAGCAGATCCACGGACAGCGGGAAGATCGTCATCATCACCCCATCTGCAGAGGCACCACCACTACTGATGAACTGAGCTTTGCCAGGAAACTGTAGGAAGCCCAGGCCGAGATTGATCTCAGTATGGACGTAGCGACTCCAGGGAACGAAACCCATGGTCAGCTTGCTCATGAACTTGCCGCTGTCGGTGTAGGTCGCCTGGATGTTGGCGTCATTCAGCCAGAAGGATCCGAAGCTCAGACTCGTTGTGAACCACTTGGCTGACTCTGTTGGGTGAGCCTCAACCTCTTCGGCCTGCGCGGCGCCGGGCGCTGCGATGCCAAAGAGCAGGGCCAGAAGCACCGCAGGAACGAGGACTCGGTAGAAGGTCGCTGATTGCATCATTATTGCCCGTGGGTGGAATGCCGCCGCCGCAGCGTGGCAAGAAGTAGGAAAGCGAACAGTAGCACCGGCATCGCGGAAGCTCTGCGCTCGACAATTGAACTCTCACAGGTGCAGCCACCGCTGTCACCAGCAAGAGCCGCAGCGCCTCCGGTGACCGAAGGAGTCGCCGACAGCACGGCGGTGCGGGGGCCAATGTTGCCATCAACGTCCACGGCAGCGAGGGCAAAGTGCCAGGGCTGTGCATTGGCGAGTTGCTCGATGAGCACCGAGAACGGAAGACCGATGGGGACGGCGCTGTCATCATCGTCACCGACTGTATCGTCATCACCAAGGCTCAGGTCGACATCAGGCTGCAGGACAACAAAAGGTGAGCACTGCGAGAAATCAGCATTGCAACCATCGGGCTGATCGAGGTCGGTAAAGGTCTCAGAGTCGAAGTAAACGAGGTAGTGGGAGACCTCATCACTATCGATGGTGTCCCAGCGGACGCGCACCTCCTGATCGCCAGGAGTCGCGGTGAAGCTGGTGGGCACAGCTAGATAGCCCTTGTAGTACGTAAACGAAGCGCGACCGACATCACCCTCGCCGTCCTCACAGAACACGAAGACTCGGCGAGTTCCCGGCAGCAGGTCAGCACCCGAGAGCACCTCGTTTCCAACCTCTCCCAGGGCGATGGTGCCGGTGGCTCCCGCAATGGGGGTGCCGCTACCCGCGATGTCGCCCTCTAGTACGAAGGAATACGTGCAACTACCCGCCAGTTCACTGCCAAAAGAGACCGAGAAGTCCACCGATATGGTGTCGAGAGCCGATGAGATGGTGGCTGGCGAAAGCGACTCGACCTCTACCCACGGTCCCGGAGTGAGCACAGCGAGGGCATCACTCCCGCTCAGAGAGACATAAGCATGCCCATCGGCCCCGCTGGCAGCCGCCAGCCCGCTGGCAGCGCCAGAGAAAACGAGTACGTTAGCCTGCGCGCCTGCGCTGGTGTAGATGCTGACCAGATCGCCACCGAGCGAATACAGGTAACCAGCTGTTTCAGAATCGTCATCGTCATCGTCATCGTCATCGTCGTCATCGTCATCGTCACCGGTAGCCAGAGGAACCGCGCTATGGACCAGCTCGAGAGGAGGTGAGGGTGCGGTGCTGATGAGCAGATCGAGAGTCCAGGCGGAAGTCTCTAGATCTCGAGCACTGACATCTCGAGCAGCGCTCCCTGAGGCCGCGCTGTCGTCATCATCGCCGAGGGCGCTGTCGTCATCGTCGCCGAGGGCGCTGTCGTCGTCGTCGCCGAGAGCGCTGTCGTCGTCGCCCACGGTGTCGTCGTCGCCCGCAGTGTCGTCGTCATCACCCGCCTCCTCGTCGAGGGCGAGAGCCCATATCTGACCATTCTCGAGAAGCACCCAGGCGCTGCTGTCGTAGTCAGATGCCACCGAGACGGCAGCGGCAGACAGCGGCGCGGTGAGCTCAGCGTCCAGAGGAACCAGAACCGGCTCACTCACTGTGCTCAAGTCGATGAGCACAATCGAGGCCTGCCCTGCGCTCGCCCCAACAACGATGGCCGTGCTGGCATCAAGCAGCGCCACATCCGAAGGAACAAATCCAAGGTCAATGGGCCAGCCGCCACCAATGAAGTCGGCAGCCGCTCCACTTCCATCGAGATTGATGTGTCGCAGGCTCTCATTGAGAGTATCCGCGCCGTAGGCTGTGAGACGAGAAGCATCAAAAGCGAGCGAGACGACATCCCCACCCCCGGTGCCCAGACCAATGGGAGTGGAGACCGATGGCGGGGCCGTTGGAACCGTGCCGACATTGAAGCGGAGCACGTCGACCTGAGAGCCGCCAACGAGCAGGATGGGCTCTCCTGAGAGGGTCGCTGAACTCAACGTGGAGACCTTCTCTCCGGCCAGTTGGTAGATCTGCGGAGGGAGGGAGAGGTCAGCGCTATCAAACCAACGAATCTCTGGTGTATCGCTGTCTATGGCCAGCGCAACAACCCGATCAGCAAGAACGGCAACATCCACTGGTGCGGCATCGACTGAGAGTTCCTGACCCAGGTAATGAGGAACTCCAGCGCGCACGACAACCGCAAAGGTAAGAGCCGCAAGCAGGAGGACTGGAGCAACGCGTAGGTAGAGCTTTGGCATGTCGAGGAGATTCTAGAGCAAGAACCCTGCCAGATATGAAGCTGAGCTTGAGAGAGGCCGTAAGAGGAACATTAATTGGCTCTATTCGTCGTATTGCGCGTCATTTTGGGACGGCTCGACCGCCAGGGTAGGCCACAAGCGTCGGGGGAACTGAGGCGCCGAACCGTTGACACTTTGTCAGCGAGACGTCAGCGCAGCCCCGGCAAGTGACAAAGTGTCACTATCGGAACCCGACGTGTCAGAGGGCTGAATAGGTAGATGGTGAAGGTTGATGCTCTCCGCCAGCTCGTTTCCGGCCGGAGTACAGGAGACGATCCGAGCTGACTCGGACTCGCGGAGAGAGTTAGCACCAGCCAGGCTGACACGCCTCTCCATCGTGGCTTCCTCTTCAAGGTCTTACAAACTCGGACTTGCTCACAGACCGTCACCGGTCTCTGAGACCTTCCCCAGAGTTGACTGTTGCTCAAGGTCTACACCACTCAGCGATAGCGGAGTTCTGGTTCCCCACACCGGCTACGACCTTCGCCCTCTCGGGCTGGCCCTTGTCGTCTTCTCGCTCAGAGCTTCTCGGAGACCTATTGGAATCCGAAGCACTCCCCTCACAACTTCATCTCTCTCTCGAAGGCAGGTCCTTTGCCTGGCCGACAAGACACGAGACGAGGGAATAGGCCCACGCCGTTCTCATCGGCTCCCTTCTTGAGGTTCTGATCCCCTCCAGCGCATGAGGGAGCGCGTATCCACCCACCGCAACCTTGCCTGAGTTGCTGTGTTCCACCTTCGTCGTTTCCCACGACCCTGGCGGTTTGCTCCACGCGATCCCGTGCCGGATGTTTCGCCGGCTGACACTCATGGGGTTCTTGCCCTTCAAGGGAATTCCCGTGCGTCGAGGCTGCGGTCGTCACCGAACTCAGCTTCCCCTCCTGGCGTTTGCTCTACCTACGCGCCGTCCGCGCCAGACCGTGAGATCTGACAGGCAACTGTGCGCCTCCAGGGGTTTACTCCAACATCACGACCGTCGCCGCTCGATTCCAGTTTCCTATCCTCAAGGGCTCGACCCTTCTTGGGCTTTTCCAGGAGTCGCCAAAGCGACTCCACCACGATTCCTGATTGTCAGAGAACATCAACCTTCGAGAAGCAATCTAGGGAGTCCGATCTAGCGGTGCAATAGCCCAGAAGGCAGCCAGAGATCGAGGTCAAAAAGAGATCGCAATTCCAGCGCGTTACCGCGATTTTTGATTTCATAATCTTCATCGCAGAGGTCGGCAGGACCTGCCCTGCCAGAAGCCCCGGCGCTCCATGCCAAGGGCTGGGCCGGTTACAGGTCAAAGACAGCTGCCTGCCTCGGCTCCAGACGACGACAAACATTTGCTACAAGTGGCTGAAATTGCGAGACCCTGCTGACGCTGAGATCCTCCCACAGCATCGCAGCGAACTCGTCAATAGAGTCGGCTGGAAGGGCACCAGCGCCTCGAAGGCCCGTATATGAGAAGTCCTCGCTGAACTGCGCGAAGGTCGTGCTCACGTGGTGCCAGAGCTGAGGGTTGGAACGCGGAAGCACTACCCAGGCCTTGGTGATTCCCCGTGGCACCCGCTCAATCAAGCCGACAGGAGCCTGCCGGTAATAGGACTGAGCAGCTATCGCCTTGCCATGAGTTCCTCGAGCCATTGCCCCAGCATCCACGAGCCAGAGTGCGGGACCATGACGCTCCCCCAGGAAGGGCGCCTCCGACTCGAGCAGGGCTCGACTTGAACGAATCAAGCGCTCTCCCTCGGTAGCGAGAGAGAGAAGGGTGTTCTCCGCAGACCACCCTTGCGGGGGACGACCTGCGAGGCTACGCACGAGCCCTGCCCCCAGATGCTCGTTGTTGCGCACGGCCACAGAGGCAGCATGGAGCAGATTCACCAGAGTCAGCTCCGCAGGGGCGGGGCGAGCCCCCGCAGAACGACCAAGAATCATTCCCAGACGCTCGTACGAATAGTCGGACTCCTCCCAGACACCTTCGAGGTGACGCTGCACCAGCGGCACCAACGAGCCTCCAGGCATGCTCTCGAAACGCATTCCGGGCAACTCCTGCGCGGCAAGGGAGAGGCGACCCGACGTGGTGGACAACCAGTAGACCGGCCTGTGACTCACATGCGCTTCAAGAGCCGCAGGCAACAGGGGGGCCCCGGTACCGGCGTAGCCCAGGCACCACAACTCGGTTGCGACCTCGGCCAGTGGTCGCTCCAGGAGCACGGGGAGACGATGCTCGCGCGCAACCATCACCCAGGTGTCAAAGGGCGCGCGCGCCGTAAGCAGAGCAGCGGCAACGAGACTGTCAGCTCCCCCCGGAATGAAGAGGTGAGCTGCGCCTACGGCTGGATGATCAACATCTATCTCGCGAGCCATCAATCCCTTTATAGGACACGTTCATGCCCGCGCGCTCCTGTTCACTTTCACTTCGTTGCCGGACACACCAAGCAGGACGAGCGGACACCAGGCCCGCTCGTCACACACAGCGGCGATGCCGCTGTCAGCTCAGCTTCAGCTAGTCCAGGCTGTCAATCCAACCCGAAGCAAACCACTTCAACGCAGCAAGCGCGCTGGGCCCCACGTAGGGACGATCAGCAACTTCAACAAGAGAATCAAAGGGACGCCCGTAGACCAGAGACTGGGCAGCTCGAATATCGAGAGCTGCTTCCTCATCCAGCACCTGCAGAGAGGCGTCATTGATGAGAGCCAGCGTATTGGCGATCTCGTCTTCGGTGAACAAGACGCCCTCGAGCTCGAGGACTGGAATCAGCCCCAGACGCTCAGCGGCTTCCGCCAACAGAAGAAGAGTCTGCTCGCCGACGAGTCCAACATTGTCGAGCTCCGCAAGACTATCGAACGGGTCATCATCGACGCTGCCATCGACAGCATCTGGTCCCTGACGATGAGAAACGATTCGCTCCGCAGCGCCCACGGCAACGAGGCACTCCGAAGAAAGGAACCAGACATCGGTGAGGGGGTCATTGACCATCAGCAGCACACCTCGGCCAACGTCGTGACCAAGAAGAATGACGCTGTCCGCCTCATGCACGTAGCCATCACCCGACTCGAATGTGACCACGCCACTGGGCTCAGTACAGCCACCCAAGATGAACAAAAGAGAGAAAGAAAGTGTCGCCTTCAGCAGAAGACGAGTGACAAAAAGCTTCATCATTTCGACCTTCAGCACGATGCGTCACAACTCTCAAAAGAGAGCAGACATCCCGTCACAAGAGCGTGATGGGAGGCCTGGGTGACACCGGCGCGCTTTTCGATGTCACTGTGCCTTAGCCCGGAGAGACCCCCTCTGGAGCCTCGCGATCAAAGGGACGCAACTCCCGTCGACCACCGAAGTCGCGCACCTTATATGACGGGCTGCACAGAGCCAGCCTTTCTTTTCACAATCATTTTCTCAACTCTAAGTGTTTGAAATAAAACAACCTTTGGGGCTGGATTGCCATCAATAACCCGTCGCCCGAATCCCCTCGCGTGTGATATACAAGCGCGCTGCCCCCCCACCGAGCCCTGGAGATCCCATGTCCGAGCCCTTGCCCGCACTGACCTCACTCAGCGACGAAGAGACAGCATTTGCTGAGGCTCTGTCCTCATTCTTCAAGGAGCAGGTAGGACCGCACGTCTCACGCATGGATCAGGAACAGCAGCTGGAACTCTCGCTGCTCCCGATGTTTTTCGAGATGGGTCTGATGGGCATCGAGGTTCCCGAGGCCATGGGTGGGGCCGGTGGCAATTTCTTCCTCTCCATCCTGGTCATCGAAGAGGCCGCCATTGTCGACCCCGCCGTCTCGGTTTTGATCGATGTGCAGAACACCCTGGTCATTAACGCAATCCGTCGCTGGGGTAGCGAAGAGCAGCAAGGCCGCTTCCTTCCCAGGCTGGCAAAGGACACGGTCGGCGCGTATGCGCTGAGTGAGTCATCCTCTGGCTCGGATGCCTTCGCGCTCCGCTGTCGGGCCGAACAGGACGGGGACGACTGGGTGCTGAACGGCAACAAGCTGTGGATCACCAATGCCAACGAAGCCGGGCTCTTCCTGGTCTTTGCCAACACGAATCTGGACCTCGGCTACAAGGGCATCACCGCGTTTGTGGTGGAGCGAGGCATGGATGGCTTCATTATCGGTAAGAAGGAAGACAAGCTCGGTATCCGCGCATCCTCAACCTGCGAGCTCATCTTCGAAAACGTTCGAGTGCCCGCAGCCAATGTCCTGGGGCCTGTCGGTAAGGGCTACAAAGTGGCCATCGAGACGCTCAACGAAGGACGAATCGGCATCGGCGCACAGATGGTAGGGCTCGCCCAGGGTGCGCTCAACGCATCGATCAGTTACTCAAAGGAGCGCGAGCAGTTCAGCCAGCCTATCGCGAACTTCCAGGCAATCCAGCACCAGATCGCCCAGGCAGCCACAGACATCGAGGCGGCTCGACTCATGGTCTACAACGCCGCGCGGCTCAAGGACTCAGGCAAGCCCTTTATCCACCAGGCAGCCATGGCGAAGCTATTTTCCAGCCAGGTCGCGGAGCGGGTTGCCAGCGTCGCCGTCGACATCCACGGCGGGAATGGCTTCACCAGGGAATACCCTGTCGAGAAGTTCTACCGAGATAGTAAGATCGGAAAGATCTACGAGGGAACTTCGAACATGCAGTTGAGCACGATCGCCAAGGCGCTGCTGCGGTAAAGTTGTTGGCCATGTGTACGCCCTACCAGTGCAGAATCGCCGATCCTCGCCAGGGCCTGCTCGCCCTGGCGGCATTGCTCCTGGGTGCCTCAGGCTGCGCTGAGACCGCTCCTCCCGTCGCCGAATTGACCTCTTCACATGTATCCCTTGCCAGCGGAGAAGTGCTTCGGCTGGCCGCCCTCGGCATCGAGCTGGTCACCGCACTCCACGAGCCCAATCCGGCTTCACTGTGCCCCATAATCAGCCACGACGGCGATCAGAGCGTCCTCGACTATGGCGGCGGCTGTACGCCGGACTCAGGTAGTACCGAGGAAGGTATCTCGGGTCAGTTCTATTTCACGATCGCTCCGTCGAGTGGCTGGTTCGTGGGTAGCTTCGAAGGAGTGGGCTACTCGAGCCATGCAGTGAGTGGCCAACTGAGCGGCAACCACACACTCGACAACGATGTGGCGCGCTTCGACGTACAGTTCGAAGCTGTGCAGCGCATGGATCGCGATGACCTGAGCTTTTCTGCACTGTTCGAGGTAGAAGCACGCGACGACTTGTTTGTGGTGAACGTCGACGGGGGCCTGATGACCGGCCCTGCTGGCCCCGACACCGATATTCTCCTCTCTGACGTCACCGTGCAGAATGGTTCCCTCGACGCCTGTATGCTTCCCACCGCAGGATCTATCGAGTTGCGACGTGGATCGCAGCGAGGGCTCATGAATTTCTCTGAGGACGCCGCAAGCAGTGGCCTCATCCCCTTCTCACTCAGCGGCGATCAATCCCCGCCAATCCTTCTCTGTTCCTAGCGTCCTCCAGACCTTCCCCAAGGAAGAAACCATGCAACTAATCAGATTCATCTCCGTGCCCGCCCTCCTGG
>CAZEIY010000015.1:0-16333 GCA_964512375.1 uncultured Rickettsiales bacterium
CGTTCAACTTCCCCATGGCCGTGTGGGCCTGGAACGCCGCGATCGCTGCTGTCTGTGGCGACACGATGATCTGGAAGCCAAGCGAACTGACGCCTCTCTCTGCCATCGCCATCCAGAAGATCGTCGATCGAGTCTTCAATCGCATGGGCCATGCCGGAGTGATGTGCACGGTTGTGGGTGACCGAGATGAGGTCGGCGAGCGAATGATCAACGACCGTAGTCTTCCGCTCATTTCGGCGACAGGTTCATGTCGGATGGGTCGGCATGTCGGCTCTACCGTGGCGGCACGTCTGGGAACCTCAATTCTGGAACTGGGCGGTAACAACGCAATTATCGTCGACGACAGCGCTGATCTGGACATGTCCCTACGCGGCATTGTGTTTGGAGCGGTCGGGACAGCGGGGCAGCGATGTACCACTACCCGAAGATTGCTCCTGCATCGCAACATCGCCGAGACCTTTGTCGAGCGTCTGGCTGCCGCATATCAGACGGTTCCCATTGGTGACCCTCTTGCCGATGGTGTGCTCATGGGCCCCCTCATCAACGAGCAGGCGGTTCGCAACTATGAGTCGGCCATTGCCGCTGCCGTCGAGCAGGGAGGCCGGGTGGTGACTGGCGGTAAGGCGCTGGCCGACCGAGAAGGGCATTTTGTGGAGCCCACCATCATCTGGAGCGAGGAACCGCTGCCGATCAGCAGTGACGAGACGTTCGCACCGATTCTCTACGTCACTCCCTGGGACGATCTTGGCTTGGCAATTGCGCAACAGAACTCAGTTGCGCAGGGCCTGTCCTCGGCGATTTTTACAGCACGGATGCACTCAGCAGAGCGCTTTCTATGTGCGGCAGGTAGCGACTGCGGTATCGCTAATGTGAACATCGGCACGTCCGGCGCAGAGATCGGTGGTGCCTTTGGTGGAGAGAAGGACACCGGTGGAGGTCGTGAAGCCGGTTCAGACTCGTGGAAGGCCTACATGCGAAGGCAGACCTGCACGATCAACTATGGCGACTCTCTTCCCCTGGCTCAGGGAGTCGAGTTTGGCTAATGGAACTCAACACACTCTAGGTAACAGTATGAATTACTACCGATGTCGACATCGTCAGACTAGATTGAGCGAAATGCGCGATTCGAGCGAAGACATTTCACGGCTTCGGCAGGCGACATCGCTACTGCTTGTTTGCCTGTTCGTGTCGCTAGCGGCCTGCGCGGGAGACGACGATGACTCCAACAGCTGTTCTGATGAGGAACTCTATGTTGCAGAGGCTTGCGAGTCTGAAGAGTACTGCGGCGCTCCGATAGCTCGAGTTGGCACGGGCGGTACGAGCTTTGAGGCTGTCGATGAGGGCCAGGACGTGCCCATCTGGTACGGCAGTCAGGGCGGCTATCACGTCTTCTATTCAGTCGAGATGGAGAACCTGTGTCCCGTAGTTTTTCTGCGGATCTCGATGCTGGTGGATCTGGGGGACGGAGATCTCCTGGAGGTCCACGAGCAGGAGCGGCATGTTCAGGCTGTTCGACTGCAGCCGCAGAGTTCTTCTTTGCAAAGCTACTGGGGGGTCAATGGATTTCTCCCATGTGAGTACTGGCCTCTAGATCCGGACAACAGTCCGACCTGTTCGGGGGGGGCGGGTAGTGCCGGTCACCTGGAGGACTACGAAGTCGTCATGAGGGTTGAGGCGGAGGATCACAACGGGCGCATCGCAACAGACGAGAAGCGCGTGCAACCGGTATGTTGTAGCAACTAGAGGGGAATAATCAGGAGGCGTCCTGGGGGGCGGTCTCGCTAATGTTGCGTTGGAGGCGGTTGAGTGGCACGGCTGGTGGTTTTTCGAGGTCGGCGTAAAGAGCAGGCGCTCGATCTTGTGGATCGTGAGTACACCATCGGCCGCGCTGACGATGCGGACATCCGGGTCGACAACCCTCTCGTCTCGCGTCGCCACGCGCTCCTTTCCTATCGCGATCACGCCTGGCGGCTCGAGGATCTGGAGACTCCCAATGGTCTCTATGTGAACGGTACGCGGGTCACGGGGCATGTTCTTGTCCCTAATGATCATATTGAGATAGGGCAACACGTCCTCATCTTTCAGGGTGCCGGTGATGACGAGTTCGACATCACTACCCAGCCAGGTGTCCCGGTCGAGCCGTACGACATGATCGATAGTCCGACCACGATCCTGCCGGCTCAGGAGATGAAGCAACTGCAGTCTCGGGTTCGAAAGAGGATGAGTTGTCACCTCGCCCTTCAGCACGAAGGAATGCGCACAGACTTTCCTCTCCTAGCCAAGCTGCATAGGGTCGGATTTGACGGCGATTGTGACATCCGGCTGCCGGGCTCGACACTCTTCGGCAAGAAGGCTGCGGAGCTTCTGCGTAAGAGCGATGGCACCTATGCAGTTGTGTCGCTGAGCTCGCTTCTACCGGTAAAGGTCAACGGAGAGAAGGTAAGTTCCCGCGACCTGGTGGATCGCGACCGAATTGAGGTCAAGGGCTTCGTCCTGTCCTACTTCAGCAATATTGTCTGAGGCGCCGGTCAGCGCACCACCACCACCGCTTCGGTGCTGCCCGGGTCGGTCGGATAGCTGACACTGAGAAGATATTGGCCCGGTATCAAGTCAACCTGCCAGTCCTGGCTGGTCGCTGGATTGACCCGACCCGATGTGTACTGTGGAAGCCTCGCTTGTTGGCTGCCTCGACCGCGAAGCCATAAGGCAATGGCGCCACCCCCCTCTTTCTCTCGTTCGCTTGCCGGTGCGTCGCCTGTGATGACAAGAAGGGTCCGGGGACCAGGAGATAGTTCGGTGATGTGACCGTCCAGTTGGGGGAGGAGCATCCCCTTCACCTTTACGACGACCTTTCCGTCCTGCTCGCGTGGGTGCTCGAGTATGGGCAGACTGGGAAGCTCTGGATCGATGGCCTGCCGGCCGCCCCAGTTGGGTAGGGTCTGGCTACAGCCCGCAGCAATCAGCGTGCCCAGGAGCGCTGCGAGCCACGTGCTGGTTCTGTTAGTCATCGCTTGCAGCCTAGCCCGAATCTTAGCCACATACCTCGCGGAAGAGACGCAGGGTGTTCTGTCCCAGACACTTTCGAATCTGAGTCTCGCTCATCTTCGCGTCGAGCATCAGCTGGGTGAGATAGGGCATGCAGCTGTGATCCTGAAGGTCACTGGGGGGGATTACGAAGCCATCGAAGTCGCTTCCGATTGCGACGTGGTCCTCTCCCACCACGTTGATAACGTGCTGGATGTGCTTGACGATGAGCTCCGCCGAGCCTGTGATTCCATCGCCCAGGAAGATCGGCGCGAAGATGATGCCGATCACCCCGCCACTCTCTGCGACGGCGCGGAGTTGCTCATCGTCGATGTTGCGCCAACTCTCAGCTGCACCGGCGACTCCTGTATGGCTGACGACGACGGGAGCCTTGCTACGCTCGCACGCTTCGAGAAAACCGGCACGATTGACGTGGGCGAGATCAACCAGGAGGTGCAAGCGGTTCATCTCATCCACCAGATCGCGACCACGGTCACTCAGCGGGGCTCTCGGATCGGCACCCCAGCCGAAGGACGGCGAAGCGGCGAAGTTGCGTGAGAAGTGCGCGAGCCCGATGTAGCGCAGCCCCAGTTCTCTAAGCTCGCTCAGCTCATCGAGACTCCCGCCGAGGCCATGTGCGCCTTCGAGTCCGCCGAACAGTGCAATGCGTCCAGCCGCTCGCGCCTCTTCGATGTCATCCGCTGTCGAGATCAGTCGCACTGCTTCTGGTGCACGACGTGCCCAGCCCTGCATGTTGAACAGCGCCTTGCGCGTTGCGTCGAGGGCCGAGTCTCGGCGCAGGGGGCTGACCACGATGCCAAGCGCCACTGCTCCCACTCCGCCTTCCTGCATACGAGGGATGTCGCTCTGGTAGGTGAAGGGCGCGAGGGGAACCCTGTTGCGATGACGTAGGGTGGGGTCGTAGCCGTAGAGGGCCTGAGACAAGAGGGTGTCGCAGTGCAGATCGACGATGAGGGAGTCGCGGTGGAGGGAGAGTGCGTCGGCCGAGATGTCTGGATGGGCCGATGGCGGCATTCTTCGATGGTAACGGAGGATTGAGCCCGACGGGCCATGAGTTGCTCAATCCGGTGTTCGCGCCGAGGAGCAGCCCAAATGCCCGAAGAAGCCTGAGAGCGGTGTGCTAGGGTCCCGCCGTGCTGAATCTATCTAACCGCCTGACGTCGCTCCTCTGCTTGCTACTGGCCAGTATGGCGGGCTCGGCATTGGCTGAGGATGCCTCGACTCCTTCCGAGGTCACGGGCGCGTCCGAGGCTCAGCATCTGCTTGCCCCAGCGCCGCCTGAGCCATCGGAACTGGAAGCTCTCGCCGCCGAGCTGGGGATTGGCGAGAGCGGTGAGGCCGTTCTTCTCGTCTTCTCCAGTGTTCCGTTCGATGTCCTTAGGATCGGGACACGGGTGATGGCACCAGAGCTGCCCGTAGAAGGTCGTGGCGTGCGGCAGCTGGTGCGGGAACTCAAAGAAGGGATCGTTGCGGTGGAGTTGGCGTCGGGAGCGCAATCCTGGGAAGGGCAGGTCCAGCTTCTTTCCGGTGCGGTGTCTCTACTGGATGTCGACACCCTCTTCGGTTCCGCAGCTACTGAGGAGATGCCCCAGCGGCAAGAGCTGGTCTTTGACCTGTTCTCTTTCTACGACGAACTCGACGTGCGCGGCTCGATGGCGGACAAGTTAGCCTACTGCGCCGAAGTGCTTGCAGGTCCGGTGGTTGGACCTGATCGCACCCTGGTTGAGCAGGCTTGCGGACGTTTCGAGCGCAAGGTCGAGCAAGAGCGTGTCCATGAAGAAGAGCTTCAGCGTCTGGTCGATGACCCAGACGAGTTGGTCCGGGAGCTGCTAGCTGGTGGGGAGGACGAGGAGCCCGAGTTGGCGGCTCAGCCCCTTCTCTACCAAACGGACGGCACCTTGCGAGTCCGTCCTCGTGGAACGATCCCGCGAGTGGTCGCGGGGGCTTCCGCATTTGTGCTCGGTGGCGCATCGGTGGTCGGTGCTTTTTATTGGGAGTACCGGGCGCAGCAGGAGTACCTTTTGTTTCGAAAAGCAGAGCAGTTCGGCGAAGACACGGCGATGACAGCGCACTTCTTCTATGCCCAGGAGCATGACCGACAGCGCAATGCTGCGATTGCTGTGACGACAGCAGCGCTCAGCGCAGGCATCTTCGCGGCGATCTGGCAGCGTCTCGAGGCGAAGCGTTTCCGCAAGGCGCGTGGGGAATTGCGTGGCTCTGAGGTGGGAAGGGCTGGGTCTTCCAAGTGAGTTCGCACCATCTATCCACAGTGCTCCTGTTCGTGTGCATCACGGTGTTTGTTGCGAGTTGTTCGAGCGACTACAGCTATCGCTCTGCGGTTGCGGAACGGGTCGACATCCATGACGTGGCGGAGTGCGAGTTCGAGGAGGTAGAGGAGGGTTTTGAGCAGTACTCGTGCGTGCCGATCTTCTCTACCAGGGACGCTGAAGCGAGGGACTGGGAGAAGGACAGCATCGGTGACTTCGACATTCTCCAGCGCGACATCTTCGGGGCACCCTTCTATGAGTTGTTCTACTCGGGGAGTGCTGGTGATGGCAGCGAGATAGGCTACGCGCTGTCGATGGATGGGGTCAGCTGGCGGAGGCATCCCTACAATCCAGTCCTGCGAAAGGGACGTACGAGTGGGGCCTTCGACCATGATGATGCGAGCGTCGCTTGTCTTGCCTTTGATGGTTCTCTGGGCCTGTATCACCTCTGGTACACGGGCACGAACAGCTCAAGCCGAGGCACGCTCTTTGGTCATGCGACATCGCAAGATGGTGTGGTCTGGACCAAGGACCTCTTCAATCCCCTCAATCCTTTTGAGAACGGCTCCAGTCAGTTGAGTCGGGTATGGGGCTGCGACGCACTCTACGAGGATGGGGAGTTCCACTTCTGGGTTGGCGGTGTGAACTGGGACGGCGGCGGCGTGCTCGATCCAAGTCAGTGGCTGGAATCCGCAAAATACGACATTGGCTACCTGAGCACCGAGGACGGCAGCGACTTCAGTGTGCAGGAGGAACTCGTCCTTGAGCACTCGTCGCTGGGCGGCTCAAGTTTCGATGCGGAGGGCGTGCATAAGCCTTCGGTCTTCACCTACACCGGCGAGGACGGCGATGAGACGCCCCGGTACTGGATGCTGTACTCCGGCTACAATCGAGTGACTGCTACCGAGGACCCCTTCTCGCAGATGGTCTTTATCGAGTCTGAGGGCAAGCGCCTGGGTATGGCCAATTCCAATTCTCCGTCACGGGAGTGGAGTCGCGTCTCGACCGATCCTGTGCCCTTTGACTTCTCGGGGGCTGAGAAGGCGGAGAACCCGCGCGCGTTCTTCATCAATGGTCGCCTTCATGTCTTCTTCAATGACGAGTTCGATGATGAGTTCGGCGATCCCGTCAGCGGTATCGGTCTTGGTATCGCGCCCTTTCCTGCGCAGGAGGTGAGCCGGTGATCCTTCCAAAGAAGATGGTTCTTTTCGGTCTGCTCATTGTGGCTCTGCTCTCCGGGTGTGCTTCGCACGACGAGGAATGCGAGGAGATCTGTCGCACTTTCATCACCACGTGCGAGTGGAACGCCTGGAGTCATGTCAGCCAGTGCACTCAAGGTTGTGTCGAGGACATGTATCGCCGCGATGATGCCGACGAAGTCTTCGACTGTTATCGCGCTGCCATTGCTCCGCCGAGTCGGGACGATGCGCAGAGCACAGTGCAAAAGGCCCTCGACGCTGGGCTCTTTGCGAAGGCCCAGGATCTGAACGAGTTCGACCTTGAGGTGGCTATCGACGAAGCCATTGCGAGCGGCACTTGCGACCCCTTCGCCGCAGTCCAGTGCAAGGTCCAGGCACTCAAAGTGCCTCCGACCGGCCTGTTCATCACGCCCTGAGCACTTCAAGTTAGCTCTCGGCTGGGCAATACTCTCCGCGCAAGTCGTCCTTTGGAGTCTCTATGCGTAGTCCTCTGTCAATGATTCATCTTGGGCCTGATGTGGCGGAAGTCAGTAGTGGTCGCGAGCTACGAGTTGCTCCGCGTATTGCCTGCGAGATTCCGGTGAAGGCGTCTATCAATGGCGATGACTACGCCAGCGCGATCAGCGACATCTCAGCCAGCGGTGTGGCGATGTTCCTCTCGGCTGAGGTCGAACTGGGGGAAGTGTTCCGACTCTCTTTCGTGCTGCCTGGTGAGGACAACTGCGAAGTAGATTGCGCAGGACTGGTCCGTTCTTGCCGTCCTGTCGGCGAGGAGAGCCTCATCGGCATGGAGTTGCACAACCTGGTCGATGGCGCACGCAGCAGCATCGCTTCTTTCGTTCACCTTGCACTCGAGAGTGCGGTGACGGGAGACCAGCGCCCGCGCTGGGGAGCGACCGCAGATCTGGGCACGGCGGTCTTGCTTGAAGGTTCTACGGATGAACGAGCGGTACTGCGCTGGAGTCCAGGCCTTGCGACCTTGTTTGCACAGGTGGCTAAGGCGATCACAGAGCGGGAGACGGTCTTCGTTCCAACGCTCGACAGTTCCTTGAGGGAAGGCGATCAACTCTACCTGGAGGTGGTGCCTCCCCTCTCGCATGCAGTCTTTCGCATGTTGGCTGAGGTTGTCTGGGTTGAGCGCGGCGGGTTTCAAGCCGAACCGGACGGGGTTGGCCTGCGTCTTGGCGGTCTGTCGCCGATGGACCGTCACCTCCTGACCGCGATTCAAGCCTTCTACACGGCCGCCGACGAGCGCTATCGGTAGCTATTGTCGGCGCGCCAGGCAGGGTGGAACTCTCAGCCGTCCTCGCCGAGCGCCTTGAGGATGTTGGGAGCCTGCTCCTCGAGCCAGGCGTCGAAATCCACAGATCGGGGCACAGTCACTCGGATGCGCCCCTCGCTGAGGGGCGCGATTCCCCCCGGGTCGCTGGTTCCCAGGGGGATCTCGATCAGCTCTCGGTTGATGTAGTGGTCATCCAGGATCTCGAGAATCCGGTTGATCTGGGCAAAGGAGACGGTGGCACTCACGGTTGGGAACTCCAGTAGGGCGTGAATACGAACTCATGATCGCGCGTTGCTGGTTGCTCGGAACTCTAGCAGTGCCGTTCAGTCGGGGCTAAATCGCTTGTAGGTAGGTCGCTGTACAGGTAGAACGCGCGCTGTGATGAGGATGACCTCTGTAAACCGGTCTTCGTGGCCGCTCTCCCTTGGCCTGGCGCTTGCTTTGGTGGGCGTAGCGCTAGGCGCGGGAATTCGGCCTGCTCAGGCCCAGATGGTGCCCCGTTCTCTTGAGATTGACATCTTTGGTGGCGGCTATCTCTTCGGCGGAATCTGCCCCGAGGGTACGACCAATCGCGAAAACCTCTGGTGCAGCGGTATCCTTGGCGGTCGAATTGGAGTGAACCTCCACGAGCATATCGCTGTCGAGGGTAGCCTTGGTTACGTGCCGACTCGCACCTCGGATACCGGTCGCACTGCGCACTATCTCAATCCCCACTTCGATGTCGTCCTGCACATGACCAAGTGGCGCATCATTCCCTACCTGGCCGTGGGGGCTGGCTGGCAGTACGCCAGCATCGAGGAGGGCTACCGTAGCGGCGCAGAGTATCGGCCGACTAGCCAGTGGCGCGACCCGCATGCTTCGGCAGAGGACCTCTCAGGCAATCCTCCGAACGCCATCGATTATCCCGAGCGGAGCACCAATTTCATCTTCGATGTTGGTGGTGGCCTCAAGTTGCTGGCCTTTGAGCGCGGTGGTGTTCGCATTGATGCACGCTACATACTCTCTATTGGCCCTGGTGATCCGAACATTCTCGACCTCGACGGTAATGGCACCCCTGAGACGGTGGTCGACGGCATCCCCTCCTGGGACAATGGTGTCCTCGTTGCCAAGGATGTCTTTCACCATGCTGAGGTCACTGTGGCGGCCTTCTTCCTTATCGGTGGTGGCCCGGGTAAGGACAGCGATGGCGACAACATCCCCGACCGCGAGGATGACTGTCCTGATGAGCGCGAAGATCGCGACGAGTACCAGGATGAGGATGGCTGTCCTGATCTGGATAATGATCAGGATGGCGTCAACGACAGCAAGGACCGTTGTCCGATGGTTCCCGAAGACCGTGATGATTGGCGGGACGCCGACGGTTGCCCCGATCCAGACAACGACGGTGATGGTTTGCAGGACATCGAGGATGGCTGCCCGAGCCAGGCCGAGGACGCCGATGGCTTCCAGGACGATGACGGCTGCCCCGATGTCGACAACGATCAGGACACAATCCCCGATGTTCGTGATGGCTGCCCGCTCGAGGCGGAGGACCTGGATAACTTCCGTGACGATGATGGCTGCCCTGAGCCCGACAACGACGGTGATGGTATTCCCGACATTGGGGACCGTTGCCCCAACGCTGCCGAAGAAATCAATGGAATCGACGATGAGGACGGTTGCCCTGAGATGGACAGTGATGGCGACGGTGTCTACGACGGCGCTGATCGCTGCCCTGGAGAGGTCGAAGATCTCGATGGTTTCGAGGACAAGGACGGCTGCCCGGACCCCGACAACGATAGCGACGGCCTGCCAGACGCACAGGACTCGTGCCCGATGGTCGCCGAGGATCCGGACGGTTGGGAAGAGGGCGATGGTTGTCCCGACTACGACAATGACGAAGACGGACTGCCCGACGCGAAGGATGAGTGTCCGAACAAGACCGAGGACGATGACGGCTTTGAAGACAAGGACGGCTGCCCCGATTTCGACAATGACCAAGACGGTCTCGTCGATGGTGCGGACGAGTGCCCCAACCATGCTGAGACCATCAACGGCTTCCAGGACAAGGATGGCTGCCCCGACGAGATCCCCGAGGACCTCAAGCGCTTCACTGGGGTGATCCCGGACATCCAGTTCAAGCAGGGTAGCGACGAACTCCTTACGTCTTCCTTCCCCATCCTGAACCAGGCCGCACGTACTCTCTTGGAGTATCCCGATGTCCGCATGGAGATTCAGGGGCATGCCAGCGCTGAGGGGGATGACTCCTACAACCTCGAGCTCAGCCAGCGCCGGGCAGACTCGGTGCGACGCTACCTGGTCGCGAAGGGTGTGGATGCGAATCGCCTCATCAGCATGGGCTACGGCGAGACGGTTCCCGCTGCGAGCAACCGCAACGAGTCGGGTCGCTCAATCAATCGTCGAGTCGAGTTCCATATTCTGCAGTGACTCAGTTGGCGACCTGGCTGTTCAGCCGCGCCCCTTGTCGCCACATTCCCAGCAGCCCTAGCGGCAGCACCCAGAAGATCGACGCAAAGCTCAACACCAGGCTGACCGCGATGATCGTGTCGGCGGGGAGCGCGCTGTCGGCGAAGGGAGCGAAGACCGCCAGCGTGACTGGCTGCTCAACCCCCAGACCACCCGGGACCGGCACGACAGAGACGGCGAGGGTAGTCGCGACGACGTGCATGGTTGCAGCCGCCCACGTAGCACTCAGGTTCACCTTGAAGATCAAGAGGCAGAGCCAGGCTCCAAGCACCTCGAGCGCCCACGATGCTCCGGTCCAGGCCAGGACACCGACCAGCATCCGAGGACGCTGGAAGCCTGCGAGTCCGCTTCGGAAGCTGGCGAGGAGGTCGACGACTCTTCTCGTGATGCCTCCACCGTCTGCGTCCAGCCCTCTCTCGGGGGGGCCCAGTTTCCAGAGAACGACAAGACATATCAGCAGCAGCAACGCGCCAAGACCGGCAAGCCGTGAGGTGGCAATGAGGCTCTGGGGGATGGAGTCTGGCACGGTGAACAGGGTGAAGCTGGCCCAGAACATCAGGGCAATGACCAGCAGGTCGAGACTTCGCTCGAGAACCACCGTCCCGAAGATTCGTGTGAATGGTATCCGTGATCGCCGGGAAAAGAGCAGAGGACGAACCATCTCACCTGTCTTGGCAGGAAGGGCGAGGTTACCGAGCCACCCGAGGAAGACTGCGTCCTGAACCAGGTGTCGGAGCGTGGGGTCTGCCGCTGACTCCGAGGGCTCCAACGGCATGCAGGAGCTTCCACGCAGGAGCAGGCCCCATCGAGCGACCTTTGCGATCAAGGCGAACAGGTGAACAGCAACGACCAGAGCCAGGCCGAGCGGGGGAGCCTGGCGCAGCGCATCCCAGATCTGCCGGGGGCTGAGGTTCAGGTACAGGAGGAGGGCACCGAGGAGCCCAAGGGAGAGGGAGATACCTAGGGCGAAGCGTAGCCCGGGTCGGGAGACTGAGGTGGCTTCGGGGTTGCCGGTCACAGGGCCTGTTCGCTGAGCCAGGTCTCCTGAGCATCGAAGATATCATCGATGCCGCCACGAGTAGCATAGGCGACGAGTTCGTCGCTCACGTCGGCGCCGATGTCCGACTCAGCCCACACGGACATCATGCGTAGAGTGCCGCCGCCGATGGAGTCGGAGGTCCACTCGCCGTCCTCAGCGTTCTGTTCGCTACCATCGCGCACAAAACCGTTGCCATCGCGCGGTAGCCAGATCTCGAAGGAGTAGCTCTGTTCAATGGAGGTCTCGTCATCGTCCTCGGTAGCGCGCTCTGTGGTCCAGGAGCGGGCAATGTAGGCCCAGCGAGGTGTCTCTGGAGGGGTCTCTGGGTCGATCTCGACAGCGGGATCGGGCAGGGCCATGTCTATCCAGCGGTAGTCCTTGGGGAGGGTGTAGGTGATGGTCAAGAGCAGGTTCTCTTTGGTTAGGTCGTTGACCGTGCGTAGGAATTCGCAGTCGCGGTCCTGCCAGCAGGCCTCGCTGTCGTTGAGAAAGTTGCGTTCGTAGAAGTTGGGAGAACCCGGCTCAATGGGACGTTGGTCTGGTAGCAGGGGCAGCTGACGATGCTCATCGATGGAGTGGCTCGAGAGCTTCGCAACAGCGATGGGGATAGCGAGGGCGGGGTCTCGATCGGGGTGCTGAAGTCCAATCAGGTCGTCATCTGTCAGACCAGTAGGACTCAATGAGCGGTCGAGGTTGCCGCTCGCGGTGACGTCCGCAGCGAGGTAGAGCTCACGCTCCAGCTGACGGAGCGCGAAGGCGAGTCGAGCGGGCTCTTCCGCCTCGAATTCACGAAAGGCGAACTGAATGGCGTCGTTGAACGAGGGGTTCGCGGGCGGTGAAGCTCGGCAGCCACCCAGCAGAGCCAGAACCAGTAAGCAGCCCAGGCGCCAGGGCAGCAGCTCTCGCAGACCTGAAAGAGGCTTCATTCAGTAGGTCACGCCGACGGGATAGGAGAGGATGATCTGAGAGCCTGGTGGCGGCACGCTAGGACCCCAGAAGTGCACCATGTTGGTGTTTTCACGGTAGCTCCAGCCATCGACTCCGGTGCGATCCATCACGACGAGGTTGCCTGTAGCACCTTCGGGTTCTGCCGGACCAGCGACACGGACCTCAAGGTCGACGTCATCGGGGAGGCGAGTCAGAGGAAAGGCCCGTCTACGACCCGCTGCCTGTAGGCCGATATCCTCGATGCTGAGGCTCATGTCGTCGCAGATCGGGTGGACGCTTCCACCGGTGAGACCGACCAGTTCCATGTAGCGACTTCCCGGGCTGTTGCCGTCGCAGCCACTGAAATCGCCTTGAGCTCCGGTCTCGATGATCGCGTGGAAGCTCAGGTCGATGGCCCGGGCGCGGGTGCTGAGAAAGCGCGCCAGGAACTCGTCGACTGGTACGAGGAGTTGTGCCTGGGCAACACACGCGGCGCTACCCTCGGCGAGGAGGCCCCCTTCATCGCTGCAGTCGTCCTCATCAGAGAGGACGATGATGACCAACCGAGCCTCGTCACGGGGAAAGCCGACATTCTCGTGGCTGGCAATGGGCGGCGTCATTGATTCCCATGCGGCGCTAAAAGCGCGCTCCAGTTGGCTTCCTTCGGTGCCCATGATCAGCGCATTCTGGAAGTCGGAGACCCCGTTCGGGGTGGCGGGGCGAAGGATGCGAGTCCCAGAACTACCCAGGGGGAGGAGTCTTCCCCGATGCGCTGGATCATTCATGTCGGTGCTGATGATGCCCATCTGCCAGTCCGACCCGAGGGCGTCCAGGACCGAGATCATGTCCGGGAAGGCGAGGGACAGCTGCGCCTGGGCTACCGCCATCGACGTGGAATTGTCGATGACGAAGAGAATATCGACGATGGGATTCGCTCCCTGAATGTAGCGATCTTCGACCACGCCGTGACCTTCGGGAACGCTGCATCCGCTACACATGAGCAGCCCTAGTAGGACGGGAAAAATGGCGTTCTGGAAGTGGTGAGACGTGCTCAAGGTGTCAGACTCCACGTTGCATGCTCTGCAAGACAGGTGTTCCGTGCAGTCTAAACGTTTAGACTCTTCGTGGTGAGCGGCTGCTGTGAGAGTGTGGTCGCGGTAGGTAAACTCGATGCGTTTCTTCTTGCTCCTCATTTGCGCCGTTCCGACGTTATTCTCTGCGCCAAGCTTCGCCATTGCGGGGCAGCGGGTAGAGGCTGGCCTTCCGCTCGCGGACCCCACCCCCGGCGGCGCGGAAGACCTGCTCGCGCGGGTGTTGTTTACGTCAAACCAGCGCGGTGAGTTTGAGCCCTGTACATGTCCCGAGGTACCGCTGGGAGGCATCTCTCAGGCGGTGGCCCAGATCGACTCGGTCCGCGCAGATGGCAAGCCGGTTTTCTGGTTGGATAGCGGGGACCGTTTCTTTCGCATCGACATGGCATTGCTCTCCACCGATGAGGCTGAACGTCGCCTGCGCGCGATGCTGTTGGTGGACTCGGCGAACCTCGGTGGCATGGATGCGATGGGAGTTGGACGCCTCGATCTGGGTGCCGGTCTCGATTACCTTCAGAAGCTCGCGAAGCGGGCTTCGTTCCCTATCCTCTCTGCCAATCTGGTCGATGCTGATGGCAAGCTCTTGTTCAGGCCTTCGGTCATGCTGGAGCGCGGTGGCCTGCGAGTTGGTGTCACTTCGGTGCTTCCGGACGATGTCCTGGGCGATCACTTTCGCGCGCTCCCAGCAAGAAGGGCCGTTCGTCAACAGGTCAAGGAGCTGCGTGCGGCCGGTGCGATGTTGGTGGTGGTGCTCTCGAATCTCGGCGACGAGGCGGACCGACGGCTTGCTCGAAGCTCTGGCGCAGATGTGATTTTGGGTTCCCGGACTCGTCGACTGACCCCTCGCGGGGAGCGGGTAGCCAAGGCAGTGATCGGCGAGGCAGGGGCGCGTGGACGCTATCTCGGCGATCTACGCTGGTACGGCAAGGGCAAGGGCAAAGGGCCTCATCTCGTGCTGACCACTCAGCCTGTGCACAGTTCGGGGGCGCGTAGCCTTGCGGTGGATGCTCTCGTGGAGGAAGTACTGCGACGTCTTGCAGACCCGGTACTCGGGGTGCCCCCGATTCCCTATCAACTGCAAGACGATCCACGAAGAGGGGGGGGGAAATGACGAGGCCTATCCATATTGAGCGACGACTGAGAGCCGGCCTGGTGGTGTTGGTGATTGCTGCTGTTGCAGCTCTGCCGTGGCTTGATGAGCCGGAGTGGGCGTCTGGCTCCAAGGTCACCGAACGACTGGACTCTCTGGAAGCAGAGCAGAGGCGACTTGGTCGGGTGGTTGCCGCGATGGGCTCCGATGTAGCGCTGGTGGACACCCGTAGCGAGCGCTCCGCCGCTCAATTGGCTCGGGTGCTACCAGTCAGCGCCCTGTGGGTCGACCTACGCGGCGGAGGTAACGCGCAGTGGGACCTGGGTGAGCATGGCCGGGCCCGGGTCGAGTTCCTTGAAGATGATGAGCAAGCTGGCGGCCCGCCGACGTTTCGGGTGAGCCACCGCGCTGGACAGATCACCGTGCAGTTGATGCCGGGGCAGACGATGCGGGCTGTTGATGAGCAGGGGACTCGGCAGGTCAGCTATTTGATGACCATGCACAGCTTGCGTCTCGATCGTTCTGGGCTGCCTGATGCTGCCTTAATCTCAGTGACGATTGTGGACTGAGTCTGTGGGCCTTCGCCTCACTCAGCTATTCCCAGAAGCGCACCTCACCGACGTAGAAGTCGCTGTTGCTGGCGCCCTTGATGATGCCTGTGAACGTGATGCGCACAGACGAAGCACGAACTGAGGAGAGCTCGAACTGCTGGATGCCGGCCTTGTCTGCCAGTGCGAAGCTCTGAGTGCTGCCATCCGAGAAGCGTAAATGGACCTTTCGGGCGCGGTTGCTGCCTTTGAAGAAGGACTCGGTCGCGTCGTTGCCGATCGCGATGGCGAAGCGACCAAGAGACCTGCTGCCGCCGAGCTCGATGTCGATATGGTCATCGGCTCCACTTCCGGGCCCGTTTACCCAGTAGGTATCGAACCAGCCATCGACCAGCTTGTCTGCCGTGTACGTGTCGTCTTCGTCGGGATAGTGACTCGAGGCTGTGGCAGCGAGGCCTTCGAGGTGTCCTTCAGGGCCCTTTCGGTCGAAGAATTCGAGAGCGGTTATAGCCGTGTCATTCCAGGTGCTGCCCTTGTAGAAGTCTCGTAGATAGATCTTGACGCTGCTGACCTTCTTGGACTCCTTGAGGGAGACCAGTTGAGCCTCCATGATGTCTTCGAGCTCGACCCGCTCGCTGGTAAAGTCAGGGAACTTCAACTCCAGCGCCTTGACGCGGTTGTGTCGCTTCCAGAAATCCTTGTCGAGGAAGCATCCCGCCCAGATGCGGAATTTGCTCAGGTCGACCTCGGTCGGGAACTTAACGTTGATGTATTTCCCCAATCCTGCGCTGCCTTCTCCCTCTACCCACATTGTGGCGCTCTGCTCGTCGAGCATGTTCGAGGCCTCGTAGACGATGCCTTTTTCCTTGTCCTTTAATACGGAGTTCGAGCTGATCTCTGAGATGGGAAGTTGCGCTGCGAGGCCCACTGATGGACATAGCATGAAGGACGCTAGGGCGATTTGTATGGTCTTGAGGTTCACCTCGAATTGCTCCAGTACACGGGTTGATACGACCGAATCATGATGATTTTCTAAGCAGGAAATTTCGGCTGATGGCACGAAATTGTCGGTCCCGCGTCGCTTGCTGTCAACGTGTTTGGCATCCTGATAGATGTTTGTTCTGTCATCTCTCCCATCGGGTAAGACCGGACTGAATCGGCGTGTGGGGCTCGGAATGGTGGCTTCGTATGTTATTAACGAGTTTGCATGACTGCATTGAGACGCTCATCGAAGGGCGTTCAGGCCGACGACTCCAGCGGAATGGTTACCGGAAATGACTGAAGTAGAGACACGTGAATCTCTGGTCGAGACACTCTTTCACGGTACGGGCAGCAGCTACGCTGAGATGGTGCACTTCGCCACCTGGGGTCGCGACCGG
>CAZEIY010000015.1:16343-24551 GCA_964512375.1 uncultured Rickettsiales bacterium
CAGTGGAAGGAAGACCTGCTGAACATGATGGACTCACCGTCGCGGATTCTCGATCTCGCCTCGGGCACAGGGATATTGAGCTTCGAGATGGCGCGGCGCTTCTCGTGCCACATCACCGGGGTCGAGCTTCGCGAGGAGTATTGTGTGGAGGCCCGCGAGCTGGCCGAGCAGGAGGGCATTGGCGACGTACGGTTTATCGTCAGCCCTGCCGAGCACTTTCGCATCGATGAGACCTTCGACTATGTCACTTCCTGCTACATCCCCAAGTACATCAAGCGTCTCGACACCCTTTGCCAGAACATGAGTGCCATGCTGAATCCGGGCGGCAAGATGTTGATGCAGGACTTTGCGTACCCCAGCAATCCTGACTACCAGGTTCTCTACGACAATCACTTTAAGCGCATGCAGCGTCTGGCTCGTGAGAAGGCGCCTGACTGGGCGACGATGTTTGAGAAGCTGCCTGGAGTGATCAAGGCGAGCAGTTGGATCGCTGACATGTGCCGAGAGATGGAGGCCAGCGGTCTGGTCGACGTCACGGTGCACGAACAGTCTTTTGGGCTCAGCGCCATCGTCTCGGGCACGAAGCCCTCTTAGCGCTCCTAGAAGTTCACGCTCAGGCGAGTCTTCACTCCAGTGAAGGCTGGGACAGTTCGACACGCGCCGCCGGTGCAGACGATGCCTGCCTTCTGACTACCGAAGAATGCGTATAGCTCAAGGTTGGAGATCGGCTTGAGGATCAACTCGGCCCCAATGTAGGTGGAACGTCTCCACTCCTTGTCGTAGGCAAGGTTGCCGATGGCCCCATTGTTCGAGAGGCTCTGGACGATGGGATCGTCGGTGTGGTTGATGTGTAGAGCAAGGGTGTACTTGCCCATCAGGGTGTAGGACAGCGAATTCTCTATTGAGATCCAGCCATCGTCACTGTCGCAGGTTTCGGTCCCTGACACGTCCCAGCAGACTTCCTCTGCCAGGGTCACCGCATGCCGGCGGTAGCGACTGATCAGCTTGATCGAGTGCTTGCCAAAGGTCACGCTCAGGTCCAGTGCGTAGTGCAGCATTCCGGTATGGGAGAGGAACTCGTCGGCTCTTTGTTGTGCTTCCTCGCTGCTGATTCCAGCTTCCCCGTCGCTACGAATCGGAAAGTCATGCCGGTAGCCGACATCAGCGACCAGGTGCAGGTCGACCTTACCCAGGTGCAGGGGGTGCTCGATCGCAATCCAGGGGTGAAGGCTGAGCTCGTGTTGTTTGGAGAAGGGCGGATGAGGTTCGAGGTCGAGGGAGACGCCAACCGACCCTGTGATGGTGGTGCCGGTGTTGAGAAAGAACAACTCGGGCTGCACCCGCAGGCCGTGAATATTCCCCGACTGCACTGAGCCGTTGATGTCTTCGGTGATGGTGGGCTCATGCTCGAGACTGGGCGGGTTGTTGTATTGCAGGGGGACCACTGGCCCCTGTTCGACCAGGAGTTGGGCGTTGCGATAGCTCTTCGCCTCAATCAGGAGGGTCATTGGGCCCGCGTATAGAGTGCCGGCAAAGTAGAGGCCGTGGCCTCGCAGGGGTGGCTCGTCGCTCCCTTCTTCCTGACCGTAGAAGAAGCCATTTCCTTCGATGAACAGATCGAGCACATCGCGGATGTTGCTGACTTCGGCGGTTCCTCCCACGCTGAATGAGGGTACTTCGAGGAGGTCGTAGCCCACGCCATGGGCGCTGAGGTTGAAGTTGTTGGCGGGCCGCGCCTGGACGTTGGCTCCCGCGAGCAACCGAGAATCGAGCTTGTCGATGCCCTGGTTACGTAGCTCCATGGAGATCTCTTGAGGATTGGTGAGGCCTCCCAGGAGGGTGATTCCCAGGCGCTTGGTCATCAGGTCAAACCGTGCGCCGCGAAGGCTGTTGTCCTGGTCGATCTCGGGCTTCTTGACCATAGACAGCACGATTCCACGGCCGAAGGACGCGTAGAAGTCCCCGAGATGCATCTCAAAGCCTTTGCTGGCGTAGCGTAGGTAGGCTTTCTCGAGGCGCAGCAGAAAGTGCTCGCTGACCGGGTCCTCCCAGCCGCTGCCCAGGATCTGGTTGGGCGGAACGCAGGCTGAATCGCCGTGTCGCTCGGCGTAGGCCGCAGCGAAGGACGCGTCTGAGCAGCCAGGAGCCGAGCCCAGGGCATCCATCTGTAGCCCCATGGTCAGCCGCTTGATGCGCAAGGTTGCTGTGGTGCGGTTGACGAAGCCATGGAAGGGGAACGGCGGCTCACGACTGTCATCCTTGTCGTCGTCGAGAACGAGGTTGTATTTGTAGTAGAAGGTGTTGTTGAAGTTCAGGGTTGAGCCATGAAGGAGGGCGCTTCCCGTCTCTTCACCCAGTTGGACCGCTTGTGCCGATTGAGGGAGGAGTGCGGTGAGCAGCAGCGCTACCAGAGCTAAACCTGCGCCGTGCGCCCCGAGTCGTTGCGGCACTTCTCGCACCTATCCGGCCTTCGGTAACAGTGCCTCGACCCACTCGCGGATTTTCACCTCGTCACCCTCAGTGAAGCCCTTCTTCTTGTGTTGGATCTTCTTGTCGACACCGATGATCATCGTCCAGGGCATGTCCTTGCGGGGGTTGTAGCTGTTGACTACCTTCGAATCGGTGTCCAGCAGTACCGGCGGCGTGTACCGCATGCGCTTGATGAGTTGCTTGACCTTGGCCTTGTCGCGCGCTTCGTCCACGCTGATCGAGATGACCTGGAAGCCTCGGTCGCCCAACTCCTTCTGCATCGTATTGAGCTTGCCCATTTCCTTGATGCAGGGCGCGCACCACGTGGCGAAGAAACTCACCAACACCACCTTCTTGCCCAGGTAGTCACTGAGGCTGACGTTATCGCCGTTAAGACTGGGCAGTGTGAAGTCGCCGGCGTTTTCAGCGGCCTGTGCCGGGGACGACGTGCTGAAGAGAGTGAGGGAGACGAGCAGGGATAGAAACAGGCGCATGGTGGCTCCAGAGAAGCTGTTCGTTGCGAGGGGTGCTGTCCTATGGACGAAGTTCGGTTGACCATTCTTCAACTGCTTGCTGAACGAAGGCGAGGATTTCTGATTCGGTAGGGCGCTGCTCAATGCGTTGGATGATCTCACCAGTAGGGGCAATGAACAGGAACAGGGGGAAGCTGTTCACTTCCCAGATGGCGCGGGTCTGTTCATCGTCGTCCAGTAACACCGGGTACTCAATGTCATACATCTCTGCCCAATCCTCGACGTCGCTGGAGGTGGCAGGGAGTCCCGAGATGTCCTGAACCATCAAGGTCATGATCCACGATGGGCCAATGTGCTTCATTTCTTCCCAGAGTTCGGCTGATTCCGCGGCCGCCTCGTTACAAGGACCACACCAGCGGGTAGAGGCGTCGACGATCAAAACGCTGCCAAGGAACTGATTCAAGCAGGTGTCCTGACCGTGCTGGTCTTTGAGTTGGAAGTTGGGCAGAAAGTCCCCTTCGCTGACGCCATTGCCTTCGTAGGCATTGTGCTGAGGGAGCACTGCTGGCCAGCTATTCTCGGAAGCCGCGCAAGTGGGGGCGGCTGATGCGCTGTCATCATCATCACCGTGCTCTGTACTGTGCAGAGGGTTGCGCGGAGAACATCCTGCCAACAGCGCTGTGATCAACAGCAACGAGCAGAACCGTGCGCATTGAAGATCAGAGAAAATGGATTCGTACTCCAGCGCCCCAGGTCAACTGGAAGCTGCCGTTGCGGGTGCGCACACTGTATGCGTTCGTCGATACCCGCTCGACTGAGTGGGGTGAGATCCAGTCGGCGTCAAAGTTCATGTGGATTTCGATCTGCGGTCGAGGGCTGATGGATAGCTCCAATCCGCCGCCAACCTCGACGTGCTCCGATATGACTGCTGGCTTTCCTTGTGTCTCGGGCAGTGTGGTTGGCAACTGCAGGCCGGACACAGTGTGCTCTGGACCCAGGTAGGTCGCTTCGAGGCGCACGTCGAGGTGCACGGCGCGCCCCTTCTCAGCGTCGTAGAGGGCGGTTATCGAGCTTCCAGCGCGAAGTCGAAATGCATCGCCCGCGCTGTGCCCTTCTCCATCTACTGATTCTTCGCCGTCGAGCAGATAGGGGCCGTT
Organism: uncultured Rickettsiales bacterium; assembly: GCA_964512375.1. Classification (GTDB taxonomy): domain Bacteria; phylum Myxococcota_A; class UBA796; order UBA9615; family UBA9615; genus UBA6601. The sequence continues at coordinate 20,443 of CAZEIY010000015.1, forward strand.
GTGGCTGAAGTGGATCGACAAGTAGGGCTCGACAGCGCCGAAGCTCCGTGAGGCGGTCGTGCCTACCGTGATGCCGGGACCTCCTAGGCCGGGGTGTCCGCTGCCGTCCTCGCGGGTCTCAATCCCGTTCTTTCCTGATGGAAAGCGAAACCCGATGTCGAAGGCCATGTTGATTGGTGCCTGGCGGTTGGGCAGACCCTCTTGAGCGAAGGGCACGATGCGGAAGTTCAGACCCATGTCGCCGAAGCCGAAGCGTCGCAGGGTCGCTGGTGACGCTTCCAGAGCAAGTGCGTCCAGTGCATCGGCACCCGCAAGCGTTGCCCGTTCGGTTACAGGGTCGTAGTCGAACGCGTTGCCACTGGCCCAAGACAACTGACGGTGGAAGAGGATTGGTAGATCGAGGGACACCGATATTCCGTGGTACGGAGTAAAGCTGCCGCTGATCATCATGCTGTGGCTCTGTTCGCTGTAGCTGGCCACTTCGGTCCAGGCGCTGTCCTCGTCGCTGCGGTCCTCCAGCTGAACGAGGGAGGTGCCTCCCTGGTAACCGATGCTGAGGTCGCCGCGCAGCATAGGAGGCGTGTAGGTGCCCCCGGCGGCCGTGGCTGCTGAAGGAACCAGGAGCGTGGCAGCGACCAGGAGCACCGGAGCGGTCAGGGTGCACCCCGCGCGCGAGGTCTTCGATGGGCTGCTCATGGCTCTACTTCCTTGCGTTCATGCTGTGCTCGATCTCGAAGATCGTAGTCTTTCATCTTCATCTGCAGACCCTTGCGAGAGATGCCCAGCCTCTTTGCTGCGTGGGTGACGTTCCACTGCTCGTCCTCCAGTGCTTCCAGGATGATTGCACGTTCCACCTGCTTCGCTCTCAGTTTGACGATGTCTTTGAGATTGCCCTGTGGCAAGGGTTCCTCTTTGAGGGTGTCGATGTCTTCTGCGAGTTTCTTCGCCCCAGCACGCACTTCAGGGGGAAGATCCTCAAGGCGAAGTTCGGTGCCTTCACTGAGAAGGATCATGCGTTCGATAATGTTCTCGAGCTGGCGGATATTGCCGGGCCACTGGTAGCGCGCCAGGACCATCTCGGCCTCGGGATCGATCGAGGTCACCGGACGGTTAAGGCGTTCGGAGAAGCGTCCGATGAAGAATCGGATCAGGTCTGGGATGTCGATAGGGCGCTGACGTAGCGGGGGAAGCTCGATGGGGACGACGTTCAGGCGGTAGTACAGGTCCTGACGGAACGTTCCCTCGCGGACCATCGCCTCGAGATCTGCGTTGGTGGCCGCGATCAGTCGAATGTCGATCGAAATCGTGCGCAAGCCACCGACGCGATGCACCTCTCGCTCTTGCAGACTACGCAGCAGCTTGACCTGCATCGCCATGGGCAACTCACCAATCTCGTCGAGGAAGAGCGTGCCACCATCGGCTAGCTCGCAACGTCCTGGTCGGCTGGTCACGGCGCCGGTGAACGAGCCCTTCTCGTGGCCAAAGAGTTCGGCCTCGAACAGGCTTTCCGGGATAGCAGTGCAGTTCACCGCGATGAACGGTCCGTTGGAACGCTTCGAGAGCTTATGGGCGGCATTTGCGAACAATTCCTTGCCGGTACCAGACTCACCGAGCAGCAAGATCGTTGTGGGAGAGGGGGCGACCTTTCGTAGCAGTGAGAAGAGTTCTTTTATTTGCGGGGAGCTGCCCACAATCTCGCTGAGGATGGTCTCTTCATTTTCGTTTGGGGATCCCATTGAGTCTGTGCCTACCCCGTCGGAGCCGCTCGAGGACGGACGATAGGCGCGCTGTTGATTCGCTTCGCGTTGTGCGACGGCCTTTGAGACGATGGCTGATAGTTCAGCATCCTCGAAGGGCTTGGTGATGAAGTCGAAAGCACCCTCGCGCATGGCCTCGACAGCGATGTCGACGGTGCCATGGGCGGTCAACATCACGGTCGGAGTGTCTGGCTGAGCCGCTCGCACCCAGCGCAACAACTGCATGCCATCGCAACCCGGCATGCGCAGATCGGTCAGGACCACGTCGTATCCTTCCTCGCAACGGCGGAGCATGGCTCTTGCTTCGTCGCCATCGGAGGCGGCATCAACATCGTGGCCGTTGGCCTCTAGAAGGGCCTGCAGGACCCGCCGGATATTGCGTTCGTCGTCGACGACCAGGATTCGTGACACAGATACTCCGGCCTGCTCATGCAGCGGTCCCCGAGACTTGAGCAGCGCGCTCTCTCGCGGGCGGAGACAGTATAGTGGACTGAAGATGGTTGCTGACATAGTCGTCCTGCTCTTCGTCGCGGCCATCACGGTTTGTGGCTACCTGCGGGGTCTGGTATCTCAGATCGCGACAATCGGTGCGGCGCTTGCGCTCTGGTTCTGGTTCGACGCATGGTTCCCGCCCGTTGATGTCTGGCTGGGCGGACTCCACGAGGTCCTCGCTCGATTTGAGAGCTTGCGCCGAATAGTGGCGTTTAGTGGCGCCTATCTTGGCGTGATGCTCATCGTTGCTGCGATTGAACACCTGCTCGTGGAGCGGGTGGGACTTCTTAAGGCAGGTAACACCTGGCTGGGAGCTGCTCTGGGGCTTGCCAAGGGAGTTGTGTACACAGCTGTAGCGGTGTGGCTCATTCAAGTAGGCGTGGGAGGCGGGGAAGCCATCAGTGACGACGAACAGCCCGAGTGGATGAATGACTCGGCGGTGTTCGGTCAGCTGGCGCTCTGGAACCCTGTTCGCGTCTTGTCGGCGCGCGAGATGCTTGCGAAGTCGGGTGCCGAGGAGTGGGGTATGCGTACCTATGCGCAGGTCGCTCAGGAGCCCATCGTTCGACGCATGCTTGAGGAAAGAGGGGTTGCAGTGCCTTCCCCCGCCGCTGGGGAGGAAGGTGCTCTTGAGGCTACGGTGCCACTGGGGGAAGTCGAGGGTCCTGTTCCTCGGGCTTTCCCTGTTTCTTCGGAGGGGGACCCACCACCAGAGTGATCTCTCCTCGAATCTTTTTGTTCTCCCAGCGCTCAAGCAATGCACCCAGGGGCGCACGGTCGAATTCTTCGTGCACTTTGGTCAATTCGCGGCACAGACAGGCGTCCCTTTCAGGGCCGGCAATTTCCGAGAGCAGCCTCAGGTCTTTGAGCAGCTTATGCGGTGATACATAGAGCACCAGCGTGGCGCGTAAGCTCAGAGCTTCCTCGAGGACTTTGCGTCGCCGCCCGGGTCTGGTGGGCAGGAAGCCGATGAAGTGAATGCGGTCGGTTGGCAGGCCGGCTGCGCACACGGCGGTGGCGAGTGCGCAGGCTCCAGGGACGGGGACTACCTTCAGTTCTCGCTCGACCAGCGCACGTATCAGTGGAAAACCGGGATCGGAGATGGCGGGAGTTCCTGCATCGGAGACCAGAGCCAGGTTCTTGCCGTCCTCCAGCATGCGGCACACCTGATCGATGCGGCCTCTCTCATTGTGCTGATGGACGCTGAGGGTCGGTGTGTTGTGGCCCAGATGGGTGAGCAGTCGCCGGGTCCGCCGGGTGTCCTCGGCGAGCACGGTGTCGACTTCGCCGAGAATCCGTGCAGCGCGCACAGTGATGTCTTCGAGGTTGCCCAGAGGGGTGGCGACCACGTAGAGGGTTCCGTTGGACTCAAGAGGCATCGAAGGCATCAGGGAGGAAGCGCACGCTGGCGTTATTGTGGTGCTGTTCGATTCCGATCACAGCAAAGTGAGGTGTGAGGTCCCACAGCTCGTGTCGGTCGATAAACAGTTCGGCGAGCCGGGTTATCCGGCGCTGTTTGCGGTGGTCCACTGCTTCCAGCGCGCCGCCGTAGTGGGAGCTTGACTCGTTGGTTCGTCTCGTCTTGACTTCGACGAAGTAGATGTGTCCGCCGCTTCTGGTGACGAGGTCGAGCTCTCCGATCCGGGTTCGGAAGCGAGAGGCGAGGATCTGGTGCCCCCGGTCTTGTAGAAAACGCGCGGCAACCTGCTCGCCGTGGAGGCCGAGTTGGCTGCGGTCGTCGGCAGCCAACAGATCCTGCCCTGAGTTCAGATTTTGGCTAGTTGACGCTGGGCGCCTTGGCCTTGTGTACCTCGACGAGGCGGGCCTTCTTGCCACGCAAATCTCGAAGGTAGTACAGCT
>CAZEIY010000016.1:0-1646 GCA_964512375.1 uncultured Rickettsiales bacterium
GCTGGCAAAGCCGCTGCCGGCAAAGAAGCGACCGATGGAGGCCTCGCCGCTGATGACGGCGGCGGTGGAGCAGCCGCGGCTGGCGCTGGCGGAGCCGATGGCGGCGCAGCCGGCGGAGCAGCAGCGCCCGGTGCAGGTCCCCCCGGCGCCGCTGGTCCCGGCGCGGCGAAAGATGCCGGCGGCGGCGCAGGAGCGTCTGCTGGCGGCGGCGCAGGAGCAGCTGCTGGCGGTGGCGCAGGAGCATCTGCTGGCGGTGGCGGTGGTGGCGCAGGAGCCGCAGCAGCAGCGAGCGGCGGCGGCGGAGGCGCAGCGGCCGGCGCGGGCGATGCCGGCGGCGACAGCAAGGCGGTAGCCAAGGCGCTGGTCACGGCCAAGCCCACTGAGTTCGCGAGCAAGATCGGCACCGCGGGTGCCGCCATGAGCGCAGCGGGCTCTCAAGAGGCCAAGACAGCCCACGAGGCCCTACCCGAATTCAAGGCCATTCTTCCTGGCGAGAGCCAGGCCGAAGACAAGAAGAAGATCAAGAAGCCGACGGGCAAGAAGACCATCAAGAAGGGCGGCAAGGGCAAGACGAAAAAAGCTCCCAAGCTCGGCAAGGATGCCGGCAAGGGCCCGAAGAAGATGCGCGCCGGTACCGGCCTGGCGGCGGTGAAGAAGGGCAAAGACGGCGAGCCCGACAAGGGCCAGATGAAGAAGAACTTCAAAAAGGGCATGAAGAAGGTCAAGACCACCTCGTCGGTCAACACCTCGGCAGGTCCCCGGCCCAAGGTACAGCTCGCCGGAGACGCTGATCCGGGCCGCGCCGCATCAGAGGCCAGCGAAGCGATGGAGAACATCGCCAAGTCCGAGGCCAGGTTCGCCGACGAGATCGCCAAGGTCGACTCGAGCACCAAGGTGGTCGCGAAGGGCATGGAAGAGACGGTCAAGGTGGCCGCCTTCAAGATGCCGGACATCGCCAGTCCTTCTGAAGACAAGGCGATGGCCGAGTTCATGAATCACGGCCACGACAAGGCTGTGTACGACAAGGCCGACGGCATCATGGCCCCTGAGTTCAACGCGCATCTGGGCAAGGCGGACGCCCAGTTCAACAAGGCGATCGACAAGCGAGACGCCGACCGCGACAAAGCGGTCGAAGACGGCCAGACCGAGATGGAGGCCGTAAACGAGCAGGCGCTCAAGGACCAGGAGAAGGAGACCAAGAAGGCCCGCGGTGACATCGAGAAGGGCAAGAAGGACACCAAGAAGAAGCAGGACAAGGAACTGAAGAAGGCCAAGCGCACCTCGGACAAGGAGCGCAAGAAGGTCGAGAAGAGCATCGCCAAAGAGAAGAAGACGGCTGATACGAAGGTGGCGGCCGAGTACAAGAAGGGCGAGAAGAAGGCCGCGGACGCCAAGCGCAAGGCTGACCAGAAGGCCGCAGCCGAGAAGCGCAAGGCAGAAGAGAAGCGCAAGAAGATGAGCTGGTGGCAGCGGGCGAAGGCGGCTGTCAGCAGCTTCTTCGACAAGCTCTGCTCGATTGTCGGCAGCATCTTCGACGCCTTGAGCAAGGCGGTCGCCGGCATCATCAACGCGGTCAAGGACGCCGCCTGCAAGCTCATCGATGCGGCGGTGGCCTTTGCCTGCAAGGCGCTCGATGCGCTCGGTGG
>CAZEIY010000016.1:1746-18246 GCA_964512375.1 uncultured Rickettsiales bacterium
CAGGCGCTGCTGACGGCCTACAACCTGTACAAGTTCATCAAGGAGCAGGCCGCCAAGATCATGGCTCTGCTCAAGGCGATCGTGGCGTCTATTCAGGCCATCGTCGAGGGCAAGATCGGCCCTGCCGCGAACTGGATCGAGGGGGTGCTGGCCAAGGGCGTACCCATTGTGATCTCGCTTCTGGCAAATCTGCTCGGTCTGGGCGGCATCGGCAAGAAGGTCAAAGAGATCATCGGCAAGTTCCAGGCGAAGATCGACAAGGCGCTCGACAAGCTCATCGACACCTTGTGGGAGAAGGGCAAGGGCGACGCGATCCGCGAGAAGGCCGAAGAGGTGGGCAACAAGGCGATGGAGCCTGCTCGCGCCGCCGGCCGCAAGGTCAAGTCCGGCGCCAAGAAGGCCGCATCAGCAGTCGCCGAGAAGGCCAAGCCCGCCGTCGACAAGGTCAAGGAGGCGGCCCAGCCACTGGCCGATGCTCACGCCAAGCTCGATGCCAAGATGGCTCCGCTGAACGCGAAGGCCGCCAAGCTCGACGCCGACATGAAGAAGGCGCACACCGACCTCAAGGAGCTGGAGAAGAAGCCCAAGAAGATCCGCGAGAAGGCCATCGCCGATCTCGAGGCGAAGGCGGCCTCCGTCGGCCTGGGCGCCAAGGACCTGGAAGAGAAGAGCAAGAAGGTCGGCGACAAGAACGCCGCCACCGTCACCAACAAGGCCAAGGATCTCGGCAAGAAAGCCGGCGTCCTCGATAAGAAGCTCGACGACAAGGCAGAAGCGACGGCAGCGGACGGCGATCCCAAGAACCTGGCAACGGCGATGATGGCCAGCAAGGCGGGCGGGCTCGAACTCTACTGGGACGCCAAGGCCGGCGATAACCACGCGAAGCTCATGTTCAAGGGTCCGCACAAAGGCCGCCTGACGACCAAGACGCTACCCGCCATGAAGAAGGACGCCGCCAAGCTCTCGGGCGAAGCGAAGAAGAACGCGCAAATGGCCATCGAGAGCGCGCAGCTCCAGGCCATGGGCACAGAGAGCCGTGGCGGCGACTACATCCGCGGCGAGACCAAGGACGTCGCCGCCATCAAGAAGTCCGTCGATCTCCTCGCCAAGCTTATGCTCGGCGCGGTCAACTCCATGGCGTCAGTCAACAGCGATGCCTCAGCCGCTGGTGACAAAGAGGCTGATCTGCCGCCGCCAGTCCCCTTCACGACCGCAGACGGGGAGAAACACAAGATCTTCTACAAGGGCGAGGGTGCTGATGCACGCTTGATGGTGGCAAGCCGCGAGTCCGAGTTGCGGACCAAGGTCGAGGCAGAGTGGGCACCTCTCCTGAAGAACAAGGGGCCAAACGACAAGAAGGCTGCGGGCAAGCATATCGGCAAGGTGATGCGGGCGGCCAAGAAGGCCGATGCCATCGTCAGCAGTGGCGGGGATAGTGCCGCCGCCGCCGCCCCGATGAAGGAGGCCGCACTCCCGCTGGCCGAACTCTTTGTCATCATGGAGCCTCCGCCGAACCGTTGGGATTCTGGCGTGCACGATCCCTTCCAGCACCCCTCCTGGGAAGTCTTGAAGCTACGTGCTGGCGCCCTCGATCCGCCAATGGCCGAGGCGCAGGCGAGGACGCTCTGGAAGGCTGTAATGGATGCCGTGGGCGTGAGCTGTTCCGCAACGGCAAAGGAGAAGGCTGGAGGCGCAGCGAACCAGGCTCTGTCCGAGACGCTTCGCGGCCAGGCACAGACTCAATTCAAGAACATTGCCCAAGCCCTGCTTGCAGGGCGCTTCGACATGCTCGACGGGAAGGAGTACTGCCTGTGGTCTGGGGGAAGCATCACGGAACAGTTCGCAAGAGGCCAGGGGTTCACCACGCTGGAATCCACTAACGCCGGAGAGTTGTTCAATAATCTGCACATCCTCGGGGAGTCACGGGACCTGTGGGCGAATCTCGCACCTCTCTGGCAAGAACTCTCACGCGCCTTCGCCGGAATGCCGGCAATCGGCAAGATCCACGCGTTCCAAAGGTGGCAGGGTGACACGTTCAAGAATGTAGAGAAGAAGGAGTTGGAGCGCCGTGCGAGGAGTGCCGATGCCCTCGACAAGCTAGAGTTCGGCTACCATGCGGTCGTCGCCAAGGACAAACTCGCGAACGACAGGGACAATGAAGGTCTGGGGCTGAACAAGGTGGCCTACGAGGACCTCACCGACCTCGGTGAGTTCGGCTCGGAGGCCGGATGGAAGTCTGCGATTGACCAACACGAGGCCGCGGTCAAGACAAGACACGCTGCTGCTGCCACGGGCACACCCCCATGAGAAGTAGAGCATTCCTGGATTTTGAGGCGAGCTTCAAGGGTCCGATCTCGAGCCGTTCCGCCTTCGAGAACTTTGATCTTGCGGCACTGGCTCGACTCCAGGGAGATGAGGTGACTGAGGCGAAAGAGATGTTGGTGCACGCCATCGAGACCAGAGTCGACGACCCCCGGTGTGTCAGGGCCCTGGCCGCTCTCGGACTGGGACCTGATTCCATGGACAGCCTGACGCTGCTGTTGCCGACGCTCAGCAACTCCCATACGAAGCTCGAGTTGGCCAGGCTGCTGTATGAGTCGATGCAGCAGCCCAAGGCAGTCAGCGCCTGTCTTGAAGTGCTGAGAAGTAGTCAGGGACGGCCCCACATACGCGCCAGTGCGATCGACAACCTGGCTTACTTCGACGAGCAGGAATGGAACGATGAAATAGACGCTGCTCTCCTCGTTGTACTGGCAACCGACGGCGACACAACAGTCTGTAGTACTGCTCAATCAGCTTTGTTTGAGAGGTACGGATTAACTGAATTTCAGACGCTCCGGCCCGGAGTAGCCAGCACAATCCCCATTCGAGTCGTCTCCGAGCTTGCCTCTGTTAGAGCCACAGCCCACGAGGACCTGATCGAGTTGCTCCCGCTGAGCAAGAGCGAAGCTGGCTATCACCCGGGGACTTTCGGGCAGGGTGATGCAGACGATAGAGCCGCTAGGTTCAGGCAGAGCCTTCGAACGCAACCGGAGGAAGGCCCAATCGCAGTAGAAGAGGTGTCCGCACTCAGTCCTGAAGGCCAACGTTGTGCTGAGGATCTACTCCTTTGGAAGCTCGGGTTACGCGATCCGCGAGTACCTCAGGCCCTCGCGGACTTAGGCTCCAAACGCGCTATCCCCGCCCTCGAAGAAGTGGCTGAACTCTCCTGGGGTGCATGCTCCGAAGCCGCCAAACAGGCCGTGTCCACACTTCGCCAAGGGCGCAGTGAAGTTCACCTTTAACGCCAAGAAAGCTGGCGTACTGGGACTCTCCAAGCCGACCGCATTCGACGGATTGCTACAAGGCAACGAGGACGACCCATGGTGGGTTCGTAGCCCTGGCGTATGGGGACTCACTGCGGGCGGAGCCCTCGAAGCCGTTGCACCACCGATCCCGGTGTCTCTCGCCAGCCAACCACCGAAATTGGTTGAGTAGTGTCTCTAGAAGAGGGCGACATCTGGAATAGGGATGAAGCAGTCCGTGACGCCGCCGTACGTGGTTTTCTGGCAGATGAACTCTTTTGGAGTACAAGCCGCTGGGAATCAATCCCACATAGCGCCGGTTGGCTAAGCAATCAATATAAGGAACGCACCTCGGAAGAGGACCGACAGTTGCTTTTCACCAGTGTAGTGAGATGCCTAGAGGACGTAGGTCCTGCCGTTCGCGCTGCGGCCACTGAATTCCTAAGCGACTCTGCGGTCCGCGACGATGGCAGCATCTTCTCTCTACTAAGGAAGAATGCTGAACTGTTCGGGCAGACCCCCTATCCATATAGCGACCAGCACCAAGACATTTTTTCGGTGTTAACCGTTGTCCTCGCACGAAGCCTACCTCTCGATACCAGCGGGGAAATCAGGGCATTCCTCCGATCTGAGATCGAACGAGGCAAAGCCAATCTCGTACTGGTCTCAGCAATGGCATCTACCCACAGAGACCAGGATTGGATGCTCAGTCAGGCTCCAAAACTGCTTGCCCGGCAACCGGAATCAGTTTCCTCCTACATGATTGCCTTGGGGGAATTGAGCGAGATAGAAGAATTCCTGCGGAAAAACATGGACTTTCTACCAGTGCAAGTGCTCCGAGAGCAGCTTACTGTGGTGCTGTACTCCGAAGAGGAAGCCGACAAGATGTTGGCCAGATTGGCCATCTAACTCTTTGCTGACGCGGCCGTCCGTGGCTTCCTGGCTCGGACTCCCTGCTCAGCTCTCCTCCGGCGGCAACTCCTCGGCTGCTTTGGTCTGTTCCCAGGCACCCCGAGGGGGCGCAAGGAAGAAAGCGGCAGCCGCCAGGGCGAAGAACAGCACCGCACTCACGCCACCGAATTTCAGAGGATACAGAGCGACCTCATAGGCCCGAGAGAGCATCTCCTCCACGTGTTCGGGCGCCGCAGCGGTCGAGGCCTTCTCTGCCATTATCTGCCCGGCCCAGAAGCCCAGGCCGCCTAGAGCCAGCGGCAGCGCGCTACCGAGAGCTACGACGACACTGAGGATCCGGGCGAGGCGACCTTCCTTGCCCATGACCCGGGCGCCCACGCTCAGGACCAGAATGCCGAGCGCCGCAGGCCCGATCATCAAGTCCATCATCAGGATCAGGTACATCGTGTGACCACCCTGTGAGAACGCTTCGAGAAGAGACTCCATCGCAACTACCTCCTAGAACGCGAGCATAGCGGCTATGCTGTAGGGCAACCTGCTGATATCGGCAGAGAGGACGCACATGGGCGCTGAGGAGTCATCGAAGGTCCTCCAGTTCGGCAGCACCAGACAGGTGCGCCGTATTCAGAGCGCCCGCTACACCGATCCTGCCTTCCTGGAGCGCGAGAAGGAGCTCATCTTTCGCCGCGCCTGGATCGCCGCCTGCCGCGAGAGCGATGTCGAGATGCCCGGCGCCTACAAGTGCCTGAGCTATTTTGGCGAGTCCATCATCGTGATCCGCGACAAGTCGGGCTCCATAGGTGCATTCCACAACACCTGCAGGCATCGCGGCAGCAAGCTGCTCGATGGCTGCGGCAAGACCTCGAACATCAGCTGCCCCTATCACGGCTGGAGCTACGGACTGGACGGCACGCTGCAAGCTGTTCCCCGCGCCGATGGCTTCGAGCGCCTCGCTCAGTCGCGCATGAACCTGCTCAGTGTGCGCAGCGAGACCTGGGGAGGCTTCGTCTGGATCAACCTCGATGAGGATGCCCCGCCTCTGCACGACACCATGGGTGGCGCCGACGATGACCTGGCCCCCTATCAAATCGAGGACATGGTACCCATCGAACGCAAGGTCTTCCGCCTGCCCGTCAACTGGAAGACCATGCTCGAGAATGTCACCGACTACTACCACGTGCCCGTGGTGCACGGTCGCTCTGTGGGTATCCATGTGGACGAAGGCCCCGACCTGCTCAGCTTCGGCGACCACACCCGCCAACGACTCGATATTGCCGCCTATGGCTGGCGAGAGAGACTGGACAATCGCTGTACTCGCGGCGGGCCCTACAGCGACAAGCAGCTACGCGCCCTACACAAGTACCTGCTCTTCCCAAACCTGCTCATGAACGCCCTGCCTTATCACCTGACGGTGATGCAGGTCTTTCCTATCAGCGCCCAGGAGTGCGACCTGCACTACGGCTTCTACAAGAGGCGCGGGGCAAGGGGCATCGAGCGGCTGCGAGCCTATGGCACCTGGCTGGCTTCGCGCTACATCCTATGGGAGGACTTCGACATCATCGAGCGCTTCCAAGGGGGCATCTCGACCGGCCGCCTGGAGACTCAGCAGCTTCACGAGGAAGAGGCCGCCATCTCGCACTTCCACGGCGTGCTGGATCGCTGGGTTGGCGAGGAATCAGTCCCGAACTCTACGTAGACCCAGCAGGACCGAGCCCGCTGGGATCAGAGTCACCGAAGCGAGCAGGCAGAGCGGCAGTCCGCAGATCAGGCAAAGCGCCATCGACTCCATGCCCGGATGATTCGAGAACATCATCACCGAGAAGCTCGCGCAGGTGGTCAGCGTCGTCATGACGATGGCGCGTCCCACCGAGCAGGTAGCCACGTCCGGCGGCAACTCCTCGTCCTCACGCATACGGTGCACGACGTGGATTCCATCATCGACACCCAGTCCGATGAGCAGGGGAACCACCAACACCAACATCACGCTGAAGCCGACATCCAGCCAACACATCACTCCGAAGGTTACTGCCGAACCGAAGGTGACCGGCAAGAGCGCCAGGAGCATCCAGCGCCAGTTGCGCTGGTCAATGGCGAGCACCAACAACACCAGGGCGAGCACGCCGACGAGGACCTCCTTAGTCCAGGGTGCATACACGGCGGCCTCGACGAAGTTGGCGAAGCCCGTTGCGCCAGGATCAACACGCTCGGCCCGCAAACGGTGCTCCCGAAAGGTGTCCGCATTCAGACCCGTGAAGTAGGTGTAGGCGAAGGTCAGAAACTCCCCATCGGGCGTACGCACAAGGCGCTCAATCTCAGGCGGCAGATCATCGAAGCTCGGTGGATCCGACGCAGCGGCCCGCTCGAGCACTGCCAGCGACTTGAGCAACCTGGGGGGCGCAGCAGCCGGCATCATGATGGCCATGGCCTCAAGTTGTCTGCGGCTCGAGGCAACCAGGGGAGCAGCCTCCTTGAGACGCGCCGCACGACTCTCGAGGTCGCCAGGGAAGAGCGAAGCCGCACCTTCCACCCTCACAAAGAGCTCGTCTGCCTCGAAGCCTGCCTGCACCTGACGCGCCTTCTCGAGGCTGGGACTCGCCACGATCCACGGCGAGATATTGGCGTCAAAGAGATCCTGAACCCGTTCGCCCACCGCTATTGCCGGCACGTCCCTGTTAAAGATCTTGCTCAGATCCGACTCCATGCGAAAGCGGAAGCTGCCGGCAAGACTCAAGAGCACGAGCAGCACAGACAGCCCCACTACCAGCTGTGGCCGACGCACCGAGATGCTGCAAAGGAGAGCCAGTCCTGGCACCTTCAGGCTCTTAGGTGGGCGCTCGGCATCGCCACGATCCAGGAGCAGCCAGGTCGCGGGCAGCAGAGTGATCATCAAGAGCATGCAGGACAACAAGCCCACCGCAGACGAGATGCCGAGGTGGCGTGCGACGGGATCGGGCGCCATGGCGATGACCAGGAAAGCACCGACGGTGGTGATGGCACCGGCGACCACTCCCCTTCCGGCACCAACCACCGTCTCGCGCAGCGCCTCGGGCAGAGCCAGGCCACGCGCTCTCTCCTCGCGCAAGCGCACCACCAGGTGCAAGGCATAGTCCACACCCAGGCCAAAGATGAACATGCCAAAGAACGCCTCACCAAAGGTGATCTGACCAAAGACGAGGGCGACACCACCCAGGGCCGCTGCCACGGACAGCACCATCGGAACGGCGATGAGCAACAACCTGAACGGCCGCGACTCCACGAAGAGAAGCACCGCGAGAACAATAAGAAGGCTGAGGGGAGTGAGGCGGGTGATCGCCCGAAAGGTGGCCTCCTGATCCTGAATCGCGACCGCTGGCACCCCAGCAAAGTGAATCTCAACAGACCGGTCAACCGCTAACTTCTCGGCGATCCCTTCCACCTGTCGGTACATGCTGGTACCCGACGAGACCGCGGTCAGATCTTCCTCCAGCGGATCGCGCAGCAACTCAACCATCATCAGCCGCACGCCCGCTCGCTCGACCGGGGACTCGCCATCCAGGCTCTTGAACTTCTCCTCCAGAGCCGAGGCGTCGTCTTTGTCACCTCGGCGGGTGGCGACCCGAAGCCATCGCTCGAAGACCTCATCCTCAACCAGCCAGGGAGCGTTATCTTCAAGCCAGACGGTGGGTGGTTCCACCTCGACTCGACGCACAAGGTCCGGACGCTCCAGGAGCCGCTCAGCCAGATCCTGCGCAGCGGGCAGGAGCTCCTCCTGTGGGCCCTCGAGGAGCAGCATCAGCCGAGCAGAGAAGCGCAGACGCTCGTTCATCCCGATGTAGCGAGAGACAAGGGGCAGCGAGTCGTTCATGAACGACGCGAAGCTGAAGTTAACGGGAACAGAGGCTGCCCGTGAAGCCAACAGCAAGGGCAGGACCAGCCCCAACACGATCACCAATCGTGGGCGACGACCTGTGAGTTCCACTATCTGAGCAAGAAGCCTTCTCATCCACTCAGAGCATAACAAGCCCGAAATGTCGCGCACTACTGTAGGATGTGGCACTTCGCGCCACGAGGTTGGTCCTGTGGATACGTGTAGGAGACTTGATGCGCGCCATTTTCGCCCTCGCCATGGCCTTCGCGTCGGTGCTCGTACTCAGTTGCGCGCACAAGAGTGCCGGGAACAGCAGCGCATCGATCGAGCCAGGCGCCGGTGAGGCAACGATCCTGCTCAACCGCAAGGTCACGGTGGTTCGCTGGAGTGACGGTGACAGCTTCAAGTTCAAGTCGGGGCGCTTCAAGGGAAACGGCGTGCGCCTGGTGGGCTACAACAGCCTGGAGGCCTACGGTCCGGTGCACCGCTGGGGAGACTGGACGGCCGCAGAGCTCTACGCGATCTCGAGCAGCACCAAGGACATCGCATCGGCTACCCAGTGGAAGTGCATCACCGATGGCTCCAAGGATTCGTACAACCGAGTACTGGTGGACTGCCCCGACGCCCGACAGGAGTTGTTGCGGCTGGGACATGGGCACGTCTACGCCTTCGATGAAGACGCCGACCCGGCAGACCTCAAGCTGCAACGCGAGGCCCGCGCCGAGGGACTGGGCATCTGGGCAAAAGGCACGCCCGAACACATCGTCACCAGCGTGCACTCGGCTGCTGAAGGGCGAGGGCGGAACCGGCTGGTCAGTACCCGCACCGGTAAGACCTGGTTGAATCCTCACCAAAACGACTACGAGATCTGCCAGGAAGTCTGTGAAGGCCCTTCCGTCAGCGGTAGTTGCATGGTCTACGTGCCCTACGAAGTGCGCTACAAGAACAAGCCTGCCTGCCTGCAGTAGGCAGCCTCTGCTCCCAATCCCCCTCCTCTCCGCAACGCGAGACGCCATGCGACGCAAGCCCTCCTCTCTCCTGTTCTATCTTCTGATTGCGACCATGGTGCTGGTCAGCCCGGGCTGCCAGACCGCGGCCGATGACGACGACACTGCCCCAGACGATGATGACGCCACCGCTGACGACGACGATGCCACCGGTGCTCCCTACGTCTATGAAGGCCAGGAAGGTGGTCCCACAGGCATCATCTGCGGTGAGCCGGACCCACTACCAGCAGGCGACGCGCTCTGTGCAGTGACCGCCGGCCAGGGCTCGACACTCCTCAGGGGAATTGTCCTGGCCAGCGACTCCGTGCTGATGGGCGGTGAAGTCCTGGTGGATAGCACTGGGCAGATTGCCTGTGTTGGCTGTGACTGCAGCGCTGAGATGGCGGATGGGCAGGGCTCGGTGGTGTCTTGTCCCTATGGCGTTATCTCGCCGGGGCTGATTAACGCACACGATCACATCAGCTTCATCCAGAACCACCCGGTGGGGCACGGCGACGAGCGCTACGAACACCGTCATGACTGGCGCAAGGGGAACAACGGCCACACACGCCTCAGCGTCTCGGGCAGCGCCAGCTGGGAGCAGAAAGCCTGGGGAGAGCTGCGCTTCGTACTGGGCGGCGCCACCTCGATTCTGGGCTCGGGTAGCTCAGATGGCCTACTCCGCAACCTCGACCGCGACCAGGAGGGACTTGGCGAAGGGCAGGTCAGCTACGAGACCTTCCCCCTCGGCGACAGCAGCGGCTCCACCCGTCAGAGTGGCTGCGACTACCCCAACATCGATGGACCCAGCGTCTTGGACGCAGACGCCTACGCCCCACACATCGCTGAAGGCATCGACCTGGGCGCCCGCAACGAGCTGCTCTGCCTGAGCAGCGAAGACAACGGTGGCACCGATCTGGTGGAGTCCAACACCGCCATCATCCACGCGATTGCGATCACGGCGCCCGACGCCGCGATGCTCTCGCACGACGGGGCCAGCGTCATCTGGTCTCCACGCTCGAATGTAGACCTCTACGGCAACACCGCCCAGGCGACGCTGCTCAATTCCTCGGGGGTCAACATTGCTCTCGGCACCGACTGGACCCCGTCGGGCTCCATGAATGTCCTGCGTGAGCTGGCCTGCGCCGACTACCTCAACACCAGCCACTTTGGAGGCTGGTTTGGGGACTGGCAGCTCTGGCAGATGGCCACCTCTGGTGCGGCACGGGCTACCAGCGTGGACGACGCCACCGGCTCACTCTCGGTTGGTCTCGCTGGCGATGTGGCTATCTTTGACGGCCGCGATCAGGCGAGTCGGCCCTTCCGGGCTCTTCTCGATTCCGGTCCCGGCCAGGTGCACCTCGTGATGCGTGGCGGCGACGTCCTCTATGGAGACTCCCCCCTTGTCGAGGCACTGGCCGACAGCGATGGTTGTGAAGAGTTGACCGGCGGAGTTTGTGGTAGCGAACGTATGGCCTGCCTGCAGAGCGAGGTGGGAATCAGCTATGCAGGTCTCGAACAGGCCAACTCAGATGCCTACGACCTGTTCTTCTGCGAGGAGCCCGAGAGCGAGCCGTCTTGCGTGCCCTTCCGCACCGGTGAGTACGAAAGCACCGACGTCGATGATGTCGACGGTGACGGTGTCACCGGCAGCGAGGACAATTGCCCCACTGTCTTCAATCCCATTCGCCCTATGGACCTCGGCTTCCAGCGCGACCACGACGAGGACGGCCAGGGGGATGTCTGTGACCCCTGCCCTCTGGGCGAGGACACGAGCGGGGAGTGCATCAACTTCGACCCCGACGACCGTGACTCCGACGGCAGCATCGACAGCATCGACAACTGCCCCACTGAGCCCAACTTCTTGCAAGAAGATCAAGATGGTGACGGCACAGGCGATGCCTGCGACCCCTGCCCCACCCGCGCCAACGCTCCGGGCGAGGGCTGCCCGGCAACGGTGTACGAGATCAAGCAGGGACTGCTCGACTCAGGCCTCGATGTCGCCCTGACCGGTCTGCAGGTCACCGCGGTGAATGAACACGGCTTCTTCGCTCAAATCCCAAGCTCCGACCGCGACGTGACTCTGGGGGCAAGCTACTCAGGACTCTGGACCTACTCGCCCACAGACGAGGACTTCACCCCTCCCAGTGTCGGCTCAAAGATCTCCTACCAGGCAACAGTCAACCAATGGTTCGGCCAGTGGCAGGTCACCGACGCGCGTTCTGTGACGGTCGATGCGACAGGCCTCGCCGAGCCGACACCTGAGCAGGGAACCGTCGCCCAGTTGGCTACAGGCGGGGCTCTTGCAGAGGCTCTCGAGGGGCTTCTGGTTACGGCAGCGGACGCCGAGGTCACCGCCCACAATCCGCTCGCAGGAACCGGGGACGTGGACCCCACCGGTGAGTTCGTCCTCGATAACAGCCTGCGTGTAGACGACTTCCTCTACGCCGGAGCGAGCATGCCTCTTATTGGTGACACCTACAGCGTCACGGGCATTCTTCGCTTCGCCAACGACGACTCCAAGATTGAGCCACGCAGCGCCATCGACCTTCAGTTGGTCGAGAGCGGTCCCCCTCAGCTGATCTCTATGGAGCCGGCGCTCACCTTCTTGTACCTGGGCGCGCTGTTGACCACGCTGCCGCCGCTGGTTGTCACCCTCGATAGGCCTGCTCCCCCTGGCGGAACGGCCATCTCACTAACCAGCGCCGATACCAATCTGCTCGACGCGCCAAGCACGGTCGTCATTCCCCAGGGACAGACCAGCCAGCAACTCTCGCTCTCGGGGATCGCAGTGAGCAGTGGACCTGTCACGCTAGAAGCCAGCTGGGACGGCACGACGCTCAGCGCCGGCGTCGAAGTCATCGACGACAGCCGAGTGCCCGTCCTGGAAGGCATTGAGCCCGCCACCTCTTCAGTGGCTATCGGTAGCTCACTGACCTACACCGTCAGCTTTGATATTCCCGCCACCCCAGGCAACCAGGACATCACCCTCGCCCTGGCGCCGGGCACCTTTGCCACTGCACTCGGGCAGATAAGCATTGCCATCGGAGACCTCTCCGCCGACGTTGAGGTGGAGGGTGTCGATGTCGGCAGCGAGGTCATCACCGCCACCTTCGACGGAGCCAGCGTAACCGCAGACCTGACCGTCACCGCTCAACCTGATATCGGCCTGGTGTTGAGCGAGGTCTTCTACGACGCGCCGAGCAGCGACGACGACCTCGAGTGGGTCGAGATCTACAACGGTGGGTTCTCTACGATCGATCTCTCCACATGGAGCCTGGGAGCCGGCGGCGGCGACTACCTCAACACTACTCACCAACTTGTGGGCAGCCTCGCTCCAGGAGACTGTTTCGTCGTGGGGGGGCCCAATAGCACCTCAGACAACGCTTCACCTAGCATCGATCAGAGTGGGGCCTTCAGTCCGCCTATCCAGAACTCGGGCTCTAACGCGGATGGGCTGGGTCTCTTCAACCTCCCCGCTATCGCTCTGGACTCTTCTAGCGTTCCAGTCGACAGTGTGGTCTACGGATCCGACAACGGTGACGAGTTCGTCGACTCCGATGGCAACATCTCTGCGGTCGACGTGGGTGACGCTTCCTCGGGAAGCAGCCTCGAACAGAACAACAGCGGCTGGATCATTCAGGCGTCGCCGAGTCCGGGCGACTGCAGCGCGCTACTCAACTAGAGAAGCCAGTCAGTCAAAGACAACCAGACCGCGGGCGACCCCGTCCTTGATAATCACCTCGAACTCTTCGCCCGGAATGTGGGGAACGAGCATCTTCAATCCTTTGAGGGTGCTGACACCATCGATCAGGACGAGCACCATGGGCGCAGTAGGTGAGAGGCCACTGACTCCGATGAGCGAGGACTGACCACCCGGCAGGATCGGTACCTTCTTCCATAGCCCAGCGAAGTCACCGTCCCCTTCATCCTGCTCCTCGTCCATGTCCACGACGAGATCCTCCTCATCCTCGTCGTCAACCTCGACAAAGAAATCCTCGTCAACCTCGACAAAGAAATCCTCGTCCTCCTCGTCGATCGCAAGGTCAACGTCTTCATCATCGATAGTCAACGTGGAGGCCTGAGTATCCAACCCCACTCCAGGATCGACCTCAGGCGCCTCTTCCCAGGGGGGAAGGGAGTCCTCGATGGCAGTGGAGGCGTGGTCCCCGGCATCCTCGGTCAAACCTGCAGCCCCAGAAGGAGCGACCACGGAGGCTACCGACTGGCCTGACTGACTGGCTGGGCGACGCGGGGCTCCTTTTGCACCGGCACCTGCTGTGCTTCCGGGAGCGACGAGCATTCCCTTGGCTGCCATTTCAGCGAGGCGCTTCGTAAGAAGGCTGTTGACGATCGCCTTGACTGCGGCCTGATCGACCGGAGCCGTACCGGGCTTGGACTTGGCGGACTTGGCGGACTTGGACCCATCGTTCGCGCCGATGCGCTCCGCGACAAGGTCCTCGGCCGATATCGCCACGTGAAATCCCGTGGACTCGAGGTCATCCTCAGTCTCTGTAGGAGCCCTGTACAGCTTGCGCCAGAATTCTGGGTCCTGCTCGCCGCTCATCGTCTCATGTTCCCCAAGAACTGCCCAGCTAGGCCCTAGCTGTGAGTCACCGGGCGAGTGACCCATTGCAACATCTTGTAGGATACTAGCAGGTAGTCGTTCGCGGATTCGTCGAAGCCGAGCTTCGTGGCAATGCCCTTGGAGGACAGCTTGGCGCTTTTTGGGAACACAGGTGGACGGCCAAATCGCTCGAAGGCCCTGCAGCGTGTAACGAATCGCGACTGGTCCAACCGCGACGAAATGAACGATGCGCTGAGGGACCTGTCGCAGTTCAAAGACCTCAAGGCTGACGAGCTTGTTCTGTTGCTGACCAGCAGCGAGACAACGGTCCGCTTCTTCGCTGAAAAAGTCCTACGAGAGCGACACGAGGGCAAGCTACTTGAACAGATCTTAGAGCTGGCCAAGCAACGCACCACCCGCGCGCAGAGCACCATCTTCCACGCCGTCATTCGAAGCAACCCGCAGATGGCCCTGGCCCACCTCGAACGCCTCGTGCGCGACGGGGACAAAGGACAGGCCCAACGCGCTATGGAGGCGATCTCGTCGATGCCTGCTGGGCAGGTCGGCCGGGAATTCCTCGCCTTCCTCTCCCACCCACGCCCGGGCATTCGCTACCTGGCTATCGTCAAGATCGGTGACAGCGAGGAGCTGCTGGCCCTGCCCGCAATCCTCAGCAAGATCGGGGACCTCGCCAACGATGAAGACGAACGTATCCGCCTTCAAGTGCTGGAAATCCTCGCCAAAGCCAGCCCGGCAGAAGCGGTCCGGGTCGCACTACTTCAGCTCAAGTCCCCCGAGCCTGCAGTACAGCAGCAGGCCGTTCGAGTGCTCAGTCAGGCCATCGACCACCTGGGTACAAGCGAATCCACAGAAGATGATCTCCTGTCCCTGCTCACCGACGGCAGCGAGGCCGTTCGTACCGGCGTGATCGAGGTCATGATCCGCCGACTAGACCAAGAACGCATCCTGCGCAAGCTGCTGGTGTTCTGTAAGCACTTGATGGGCTGGATGCGAGACCGAACCCTCGTCTCTCTGCGTAGCTACGCGGATGAGATCACTGCCTCGGTAATCACGCTGATGAGCGACGACGACGAGGATGTTCGCTCGATGGCCTTGATGCTCGGCGCAACCCTCCAGGCGAAGGAGTCCGTACCTCATATCGTCAAGCTCCTCGATGAGCAGGACTGGTGGCTTCGAATGATCGCGGCCGAGACGCTGGGGAAGATCGGTGACCCGCGAGCGGTTGCTCCCCTCACAAAGGCTCTGAGTGAGCCGACCTCGGCCATGGTCTGTCTTGAGGCTCTGGCTCGCATCGGCGACAAGAGTGCCAGCCAGGGAATCGTGGCTTGCCTCTCAGTGCCGCAGCCAGAGACCCGAGCGGAGGCGATTCGCACTCTGGTCCGTCTCAAAGACAGCCGAGTAGTCAGTGCGCTGGAAGTATGCGCGGAAAAGGACCCGAGCGCCGCCGTCCGCGAGCACGCCGCTCATGCGGTCAAACAATTGACCGGCAAGGCCCCGATTGACGACAGTGCCTCCGTCGAGTTGAATGAGCAAGAGGTCGCTGAGATCAGTGATCTGGGCGAGCTGGAAAAGCTGCTGGTGGAGGTGCGCGAGCGCGAGGCGTCAGACCTGCACATTGTGGTCGATGCACCAGCCGTCGCGCGCATCAACGGGAGCCTCGTCCCGCTGAGCGACACAAAGCTGACACCAGCCGATACTCGCCGCCTGATTCACGGGCTGATGAGCCCAATGCAAAAGGAAATTCTACAGCGAGACACCCAGGTGGACTTCTGCCACTCAATCAGCGGTCGTGGACGCTACCGATCCAACGTATACGTCGAACGAAAGGGCCTGGCAGCGGCGTTTCGACTCATTCCCAAGGTAGTGCCGACTCTCAACGACATCGGCCTACCCACCTACCTCGCGGATCTGGTGAACTACAGGCAAGGCCTCGTGTTGGTGGCGGGCCCCTCGGGGTCGGGCAAGTCAACGACTCTCGCAGCCCTGGTCAACCTGTTCAACGAGCGCAGGCGGTGCCATGTGCTGCTCCTCGAGGACCCCATCGAGTTCGTCCATTCGCCCAAGGAGTGCCTGATCAATCAGCGAGAAGTTCGGCGCCATACCGAGGACTTCGCCTCTGCTCTGCGCGGCGCCCTGCGCCAGGACCCCGATGTCATCGTCGTCGGCGAGATGCGCGACCCCGAGACGGTAAAGTTGGCCATCGAAGCTTCTGAGACCGGCCACCTGGTCATCGGTACGATGAACACGAACTCCGCACCAAAGACCATTGATCGGGTCATCGACAACTTCCCGATCAAGGAACAGGCGCAGGTGCGGATGATGCTGTCGGAGACCATCAAGATGGTGATCTGTCAGAGTCTCATACCCACAGCCAGCGGCGACAACCGAACCGCTCTCTTCGAGGTGATGATGGGTACGCTGGACGTGCGCAACCTCATCAAGGACAACAAGGTCTACCAGATCTACGGCCAGATGCAGGTTGGAAAGACCCGCGGTCACCAGACCGTCGACGTGGGTCTGGAGCGTCTCCTCGACGCTCGTCGCATCACCCCCGAGCAGGCCTGGTTGCGCGCGCAGGACAAGGAAGTCTTCGAACACCGAGTCAGCCCCGAGTTCCTCGCGGGCCAGACCCAGACTGAGTAAGGAGAGGTCTTCATGGCGCTGGCAAACAAGGTCGACCGCTTCCTCACCCTGATGAATGACCGAGGGGCATCAGATCTGCACCTCTCGGTAGGTCGTCCGCCAATGTTTCGCCTGCACGGAGACGTCGAGTCCATTCGCTTCCGAGTCCTCAACAACCATGACTTCGTCGAGTTCATCAAGCCGCTGATGAGTCCCAAGGACTGGCAGCAATTCCGCGAACGGGGCGACGCCGACTTCTCC